>NZ_BRXR01000001.1:4107500-4407500 GCF_026012015.1 Clostridium omnivorum
ATCCTTATTATAAAAATTTAGGATATAAGAGAGGAATCTGCCCTGAAGCAGAAAAATTATATTCACAGATTATTACATTACCTTTGTTTCCTAATATGACTGATAGTGATACTAATGATGTAATTGAAGCAGTAAAAAAGGTTATTATGAATTATAGAAAATAAGCAATGTATATACGGAGGAGCATGTATGGGATACTACACTAATAAAAAGATATTAATAATAGGTGGAACAGGTACTATAGGGCAGGGGTTAGCTAAAGAATTACTAAAGAATGATCCAAAGGTAATTAGAATTTTTAGCAGAGATGAATATAAACAATTTAATATGGAAAATGAACTTACAGATAAAAGCAAATTTAGATTTTTAATTGGTGATGTAAGAGATTACGAAAGAGTTGAAAGAGCTATGAATGATATTGACATAGTTTTTAACTTAGCAGCAATGAAGCATGTTACTTCTTGTGAGTACAATCCATCTGAAGCAATTAAGACTAATGTAATAGGAATGGAAAATGTAATCAAAGCAGCTTCTCATCACAATATTGATTGTGTAGTATTTACAAGTTCGGACAAGGCAATAAATCCAGCAAATTCCTATGGAGCAACTAAACTTTTGGCAGAAAAACTTGTGCAAGCTGCCAATTTTAGTAAGGGTAAAATAAAGACAAGATTTGTAGCTGTGAGGTTTGGTAATGTAATGGGTTCTAGGGGTTCGGTTATTCCTTTATTTAAAAAACAAATTGAAGATCGAAGAAAAATAACTGTTACAGATCCAGGAATGACAAGGTTTATGATGAGTATTACTCAAGCTGTTAAGTTAATTATGGATGCTGGTGAAAAATGTATAGGCGGAGAAGCGTTAGTCCTAAAAATGCCTGTAATAAAACTTACAGATCTAGCTGAAGTGGTAGTTGAGGAAAGCTGTGAAAAATTAAGGATAGATAAGGAAGAAATAGAAATACAGAGTATAGGATTGAGGGCTGGGGAAAGACGCTTTGAGGAACTAATGACAAAGGAAGAATCTGAGTCTGCCTTTGATCTTGGAGATATGTATGCGGTGCTTCCGTTATCCAATGTGAATAGATTAAGAGAAATTTATTTAAAATATCCTAAAGCAGAAGTTGGAAGTTATAATTCTTCAGATAAAGATGTTTTAAATAAAGAAGAAGTAAGAAAACTACTTAAAGAAGAAGGTCTAGTGTAATAGATGAAGATTGCAATAAGAGCTGATGGTGGATGTAATATAGGAATGGGGCATATAATGAGAACATTAGTATTAGCTAAGGAGCTATCTAAAACTAATGAGGTTTTTTATATATGCAGGACAGATAGACCATTAAGTGAAAAATATAAAAAAGGCATTGATAAAATTAAAGATGAAGGATTTACTGTTAAGACTATAAGAGAGGATTCTGTGCTTCTTGATATAAGTGCTATTAAAGTAGAATTATTGATTACAGACAGCTATGATGTTGATAGCATATATTTTGATGATACTAAGTCGATTTTTCCCAAAACTGCCTATATTGATGACATGAATTTTTGTAATTATAATGTGGATTTTTTAATAAATCAGAATATAAATGCATGTGATTTAAACTATAGTATAGATAAAAAAACTAAATTACTTTTAGGTTCTAAATACGTAATGCTTAGAGAAGAATTTAGGAATGCGCCTGAAAAATTTATAAAAGAAAAACCACAGGACATTATGATAACTGTAGGAGGTGCTGACCCCTATCATGTCACAGAGCAAATTCTAGACTATGTAAAGCATATGAGTTATAATTTTCATGTTATTGTAGGTCCTTCTTTCAGCAATAATAATTTTAAAATATATAAATCTGAAAATACATATTTTTATTGTAATGCAAATATGTATGATATCATGAAAAAATGTGATGTAGCAATTTCGGCGTGTGGCAGTACTTTATATGAATTAGCCGCCTGCTCTGTTCCTGCTCTAGGAATTATAATTGCTGATAATCAGCAGGGAATAGCTCACAAAATGAGTGATTTAGGTGCTATAAAATGCGTTGGCTGGTATAATAAATTATCAAAAGATACATTTCTAAAAGACTTTAATAATTTGTGCAATAGTTATATTTTAAGAAAAGAAATATCAAACAAAGCTAAAAAAATAGTAGACGGCAAAGGTGTGTATAGGATAGTTCAAGAATTAACTAAAAAGGAGTGATGATATGAATATATTAGTTACTGGAGGGGCTGGCTTTATTGGCCGCTGGGTAGTAAAAAGATTATTAGAGGAAGGACATAATGTAGTAGCGTTTGATAACTTATCAAACGGCAGTCTTGAAAATATAGAAGAATTTAAAAAAATGAACTTTAAATTTATTAAAGGTGATATAAAGAACGAAAATGACTTAGATAAAGTTTTTCAAGAAAAGTATGATATTATTTATCATTTAGGTGCATCCATAAATGTTCAAGACAGTATAGATGATCCAAGGACTACTTTTTTAAATGATACAGTTGGGACCTTCAATATTCTTGAAAGAGCAAAAGTTCAAATGTTCGGCAAAAACGGAAAGATGGATGGTGATGGATGGAAATTAGACTCTTCAGAAGAAATGCATCCATGCAAGGTAGTTTTTATGAGTACCTGTATGGTATATGATTTGGCTGGAAATGAAGGAATTAGTGAATCTCATCCTACAAAGCCGGTATCTCCTTATGGCGGAAGTAAAATTGCTGCTGAAAATATGGTTCTATCTTATTATAATGCATATAAACTCCCTACTGTTGTAATAAGGCCATTTAATACCTATGGTCCCTTTCAAAAAACAGGCGGTGAAGGTGGAGTAGTTGCAATATTTATAAATAATTCTTTAAATGGCAAAGACATAAACATATATGGATCAGGTATGCAGACGAGAGATTTACTTTATGTTAAAGACTGTTCCAGATTTGTAGTTATGGCAGGATACTTAGATAATGTAAATGGTGAAATTGTAAACGCAGGTACTGCTTTTGACGTTACTATAAATGATCTGGCAAAAATTATTTCTAGGGATAGAGTCAGCGTTAATCATGTAAAGCATATACATCCACAAAGTGAAATAATGAAGCTTAAGTGTAATTATTCAAAAGCAAAGGAGCTTATGGGATGGTGCCCTGAATATACATTGGAGCAAGGAATAAGAGAAACGGAAGAGTGGATAAAGCAGACTAAGATGATAAAATAAGTATATTAATAAAATGATAAAATAGTTTTAAAAGACTTAGTGGATTCTAGGTCTTTTTTTTGTACTTTAGTAATATTTTAGTTCATGATTACATTAAATTGGATAGAGACGTAGTGTGTACCGTAGTAATAAATAACCTAAAAAACATTGAAGAGTTTATGAAAGTAGTAAGTGAAGATGTTCAGGGATTATGAAAAAGTGCCTTGAGGATTATTAATAAATTACCCTAAAGTTTATGTTAAATTATTCGATAATATAATATATAAAAACGTGGTGGAGATGATAAAATGAGATTGTATCACAACTTAGCCTCATTAAATATATATAGAGAGCAGAATAAAGTTTTGTCCAAACAAAGCCAAGCCTTGGGAAGAATATCCTCAGGTTATAAGGCAAATAGTGCAAAAGAAAACCCAAACGCCTTAGCTCAAAGTGAAAGGTTTAGGATGCAGATTAGAGGAGTTCAAATGGCTGCTAGAAATGTACAAGATGGGGTAAGCATGCTTCAAACCACTGAGGGTGGACTGGATAGTATGACTGGATTGCTTCAAAGGGTTAGGGAACTACTAGTTCAGGGTGGAAATGGAACGAATAATATTGAAGATAAGGCTAATGTTCAAAAGGAAATATCACAGTTAATGCAGGAAGTAGATAGAACTGCTAGAAGTACAGAATATAATGGCGTTAAGTTACTATATAATGATGACGTAACTGATAACGCGAAACCTGGCAGTATATTTATGACTTCTGGTGCTAACGAAGGAGAAAAGATTGAAATACCTTACTTTAATCTAGCTATCAATAGTGGATCGGCTAAAATGTCTGATGGTACCGTGAGAGATTTTAGTAAGCTAGATATATCAGCTGGAACCAGCATAGATGATGCCATAGGAATGGTTGATTCAGCTATAAATACAGTGATATCTGTTAGAAGCCAGTACGGAGTATTAGAAAATAGGTTTGAAAGTAGCTATGCAAGTCTTAATGAAATTGGAGATAAAATTGAAGGAGCAGATAGCAAAATAAGGGATGCAGATATAGCTGAAGAGATGATGGAATATACTAAGGATAATATATTGGTAGAAGCGGGCAATGCTATGCTTGTACAATCAAATAAATTACCTCAAGATGTACTTAGAGTTTTAGAGAATATGAGAAGATAATTTTTGAATAATATATAAATAAGTATAATAGTAGAACTCAAAAAAGACTTTAGCAGTAGCTAGGTCTTTTTTTATGTAACAAATTAACTGTATTTTCTCAATAGTTTTATTAATTGTTGTCTTGTACTGTAAAATCATGCACACTTATTTAAAATATTTTGATTGTCAAAATTCGACGGTAATATTTAGCAAAATGGGCTCGTTGTCTGAATTTCCTGGGATGAATAACTAAATTTAATATCAAATTGAGTAGAATTTACATGACAGAATAAAAAAATCTAGTGTACAAAATGAAAAATTTAATGTAAAATAAAATTAAATTAAATACCTAGATTTGTGAGTAATGTTTGGAAGTTTTATGTAAAAGATTTGGAGGAAAGTGAATGGATATAAGTAAATTGTCGAAAAGCGAACAAACATATAATTTACTGAAAAAGGGGTTAGATGCCTCAGCCTTGAGAAGTAAAGTTAGCGCAAATAACATAGCTAATATAAATACTAAAGGATATAAGAGATTTAATGTTTCTTTTGAAGAATATTTACAAGATAGCACTGAGAACCTCAATTTAAAAACTACTAATAATAAGCATATTCCAGGTGAATCAGATGAATACGGAACCATAAAGGTTCAGCAGGATACTTCAACAAGCATGAGAGCAGATGGTAACAATGTAGATATAGATAATGAGATGACAAATCAAGCTGCAAATGCAATGATGTACAATGCATTAATATCTCAGGTTAATTCTAGACTTAGCATGGAGAGATATGTAATTAGCGAAGGAAGGAGATAATTAAATGATAAGTGCTTTTAATTCAATGAGAATAAGCGCCAGTGGTTTATCAGCAGAGAGATTGAGACTTGATACTATTGCTTCTAATATAGCAAATGTAACTACTACAAGGGGAGAAAATGGACAACCTTATAGAAGAAAAGTTGCTGTTTTTCAAGAAAACCTGGATAATGAATTAAATAAACAGACAGGAAAGTATGAAGAAAAACTTCTTGGAGTTAAAGCAGTTGGAGTTGAAGAGGACAAGTCTCCTTTAAGAAAAGTATATGATCCTACGCATCCTGATGCTGATGCTGATGGGTATGTTAATATGCCAAATGTAAATATATTAAATGAGATGGCAGATATGATTGCTGCAACTAGATCTTATGAAGCAAATGTAAATGCAATGAGTGCAGAAAAAGGTATGTTTATGAAAGCTTTAGAAATTGGTAGATAATAGATAAACGTCTTTAAAGGGCTTTTACGGATAGACTGCCGCTTCGAAACGGAATGGTAGGCTATCCAGTGTTTCGACTGAAAGGGGAAAAAATTATGAAGATTAATCAGTTTGTACCAGATAGTAAGATATTTGATAGTTTTAATATTAAAGATAATAAAACTGAAAAGTCAGATAGTTCAAGTGGGAATTTCTTGGATATTTTAAAAGAAAAATTAGATGCAGTTAATGATAAACAAATTGCTGCAGAAAACACTACAGAATCATTTATTAAAGGAGAAGAAACAGATATTCATAAGGTAATGCTGGATACTGAAGAGGCAAAGATGTCTCTAGAACTAGCAGTTCAAGTTAGAAATAAAATAGTAGAGGCATATCAGGAACTAAACAGAATGCAGTTATAGTAAGGAGTGCAGATAATGGGTAAGCTATCGGAGTTATTTAACAGTTTAAAAGAAAAATGGCTAGGTATAAGTAAAGGCAAAAAGATAGCTTCAATAGTTACATTAGTAGGGGTTATAACAGCTTTGATATATTTAACTGTATCTTTAAATTCCGTTAAGTATTCAGTATTATTTTCAGATTTAGATGCAAAAGATTCCAAAACAATAGTGGATAAGCTTAAAGAGCAGAAGGTAACCAATGTTAAAATACAAGGAAATTCAATTTTAGTTCCTTCCGATCAGGTTGACAGTTTAAGGTTAACCTTAGCTCCAGATATTTCTGATGGAAGCAGTGGATGGGAATTATTTGATAATACTAGTCAATTTGGTATAACAGATGCTGAAATGCAAGTTAAATATCAGAGAGCTCTACAAGGTGAACTAGAGAAGACTATTAAAAGTTTTCCACAAGTGGATAAAGCTAAGGTGGCATTAGTAATGCCTGAGGATAGCGTTTTTGTAAAGGATTCAACACCGGCCTCAGCCTCAGTAACACTTTTATTGAAATCAGGTCAAAAGTTAAATGAAGAACAGGTAAAATCTATTGTAGCTTTAGTATCCGGAAGTGTTAAAAATCTTCCTAAGGAAAATGTTCAAGTAATAGATAACAATATGACTTTACTCACAAAGGACTTATATAATAATGATAATATCGCTACTTCAAACACAGCAAATGAAAAACAACAGCAGATGAAAAAGGAATACGAGAAATATTTAGAAGATAAAGCTATGGCCGTGTTAGGCAAGGCTTATAAAGATAAAGTCGGAATAAAAATAAATGCAGATTTGAATTTTGATGCTAATAAAACTGTAAGTACAACTTATGATCCTAAAGGTACAGTAGTCAGTGAGCAAAAGAAGTATGATGCTAATCCAAATGGAACTAGTACTCAGACTTCTCAAAGTCCTGTTGATAATAATATGGTTAATGGGTCAGCCTCTACTACTACAAATGCAAATGGAACCATAGTTCACAGTGAAGAAATAAATAACTATCAAGTAGGATCTACACAGCAGGAAACTATTAAGGCTCCAGGGGATGTTAAAAGATTAACAGCTTCTGTTATTGTAGATGGAAATCTAGATGAAGCCACAAGAAGCTCAATTAAGAATTTAGTTTCTGCAGCAGTAGGCATTAATGATACTAGAGGTGACGTAGTTAGTGTTGAAGGACTAGCCTTCGATACAACAGCTCAGAATCAGCAGAAAAAAGATTTGCAAGCTTTACAGCAAGAGCAGGATAAGGAAAATAGAATGAAGATTTACACATACGCTGGGATTGGAGCTGGAATTTTACTGTTGGTAATTATAGCTGCAATAGCGTTAAGAAAGAAGAACAAAAAGGAAGCTCCAGAAGGAGAATTTGAAGATTTTGTTTCAGCTAAAGGTATAGATGTAGTTATTGGGGATGAAGAAAAGAAGGAAAAAATAGAATTTGAGCCTATAGATTTTGATAATGAAGCAATGGATGAAAAGAAGCATATTGAAAAGGAAATTAAGAAATATGCATCTGAAAAGCCAGAGCAAGTCGTAGATATCATCAAATCTTGGTTGGCAGAAGATGAGAGGTGATAGATAATGCCCAGAGAAGCAACTAAATTGACTGGGGTACAAAAGGCAGCTATTCTGTTCATAACTTTGGGTCCTGATGCAGCTGCAGCTATCATCAAGAAATTGCCTGAGTCAGAAATACAAAAAATAACCTATGAAATTGCTAATATATCACAAGTAAAATCAGAACAAAAGCAAGAGATATTGAATGAATTTATAGAAATAAACAAAGCAAGGGATTATATTCTTGAAGGTGGTCTAGATTATGCTAGAGATCTTTTGAGTAAGGCACTAGGACTTCAAAGAGCAAAAGATATTCTTGATATGGTGACTGAAGCTACTCAGCAGTATAGACCATTTGGAATAGCTAGAAAAGCTGATGCACATCAGCTTTTGAATATAATAACCAATGAGCATCCACAAACCATAGCACTTGTGCTTTGTTATCTTCAAACAGATAAGTCAGGTCAAATTTTATCAGCTTTACCAGATGATGTTCAAGCAGAGGTTGCTTATAGAATTGCAAATATGAGCAATATTTCACCTCAGGTTATTAAAGAAATTGAGAAGGTATTAGACAATAAGCTATCATCAGTAGTTAAGTCTGATATGAAGGTTATTGGTGGAGTAGATACTCTTGTAGATATACTGAACCAAGTAGATAGAACTACAGAAAAGAATATTACAGAGAGTCTAGAAAAGGAAAATGCAGAACTAGCAGAAAAAGTAAAACAATCTATGTTTGTATTCGAGGACATAATTACATTAGACGATGTTTCAATACAAAGAGTTTTAAGAGAAGTAGAAACAAAGGAATTGGCTCTGGCACTAAAGGGATGCTCAGAGGAAGTTGCCAATGCTATTTTTAGAAATCAATCTAAGAGAGCAGCAGCATCACTAAAGGAAGATATGGAATTCTTAGGTCCAGTAAGACTTATGGATGTTGAAAAATCTCAGCAAAAGATTGTTAGTATCATAAGAAGATTAGATGAAGCAGGAGAAATTGTAATTTCCAGAGGTGGAGAAGATGCAATCATCGTATAGAGTTATAAAAAATAACCACGTTCAAAGCTTAGGAAATAAAGAAATAAGCACAGAGTTTATAAAGGTTCAAGATAAAGAGGAAATAGAAGAAAATATAAAAAATAACTTTGAAAGCTATGAAACACTTGTTAACACAATGATGGAGAATGCAAGGAGAAAAAGTGATAAAATTCTTTCAAGTGCATATCAGGAAGCACAATTTGTGGAAAGTGACTCTAGGCTAAAAGCTGAACAAATAATGCAGGAGGCTTATAGCAAGGGTTACGAGGAAGGCAAAGCAAAAGGCTATGAAGAGGCCTACAATGATAACTTTCCGAAAGTTCAACAGCAGTGTCAGAGTATAAAACAGCAGGCCGAAGACATACTATTTGAAGCAAAAAAAACTTATGAACTTTATTTAGAGCAAAAGAAGCATGAAATTAAGGATTTTATTTTAGAAACGGTTGAAACCATCTTGAAGCAATCTATACAAAATGAGGATTCACTAGAAAAAATGATATATAGTGCACTTGAAGATACTAAAAATGCTAAGTGTTTTATTATCAAATGTCACAGCATGTATGTAGAAAATCTGAATAGTAAAAAGGACATTTGGAGAGAACAACTTGCTTTTAAAGGAGATATATTTGTGCTAAAAGATGATTCATTAGAACCAGGCTCTGCTGTAATTGACAAAGGTACAGGGAAAGTAGTAGTAAGTATTGAATATGCATTGGATAAATTAAAGGAGCTCCTTGAAGGGAATGAATAATAGTGATTGATATAGATTTCGGACAATTGAGAACTAAAATTTCTGAGAGCAATTTTAATTATGTAGAAGGAATAGTTAAGAAAGTTATTGGGCTTACTGTGGAAGTGGAAGGTATAAGGGCTTTTGTAGGAGAGGTATGCATTATATATAATGATAGAAATCATCCTATTTCCTGTGAGGTTGTTGGTTTTAAAGAAGATAATGTAATATTGATGCCGCTAGGAGAGCTTATAGGAATTGCTCCAGGGTGTAGAGTGGTACCACAAGGAAAACCCATGAGTATTCAATGTTCTGAACAGCTTTTTGGAAAGGTTTTAGATGGCCTTGGAAATCCAATGAGTGGCGAGGAGCTAAGAGGGGGAATACCTTACTCACTTGATACTCAGCCACCTGATCCGCTTAAGAGAAGGAGAATAAAAGAAATTTTACCTACTGGGGTTAAAGCTATAGATGGTTTTTTAACTTGTGGAGAAGGACAGAGAATAGGTATATTTGCTGGTAGTGGTGTTGGAAAAAGTACTACCCTGGGTATGATTGCAAGATATGCTGAAGCAGATGTTAATGTTATTGCTCTTATTGGTGAAAGAGGAAGAGAAGTTTTGGATTTTATAGAAAAAGACCTTGGGGAAGAAGGTATGAAAAAATCCATTGTAGTGTGTGCAACTTCAGATAAGCCAGCATTAGTAAGACTAAAAGGTGCCTTTACTGCTACAGCAATTGCTGAGTACTTTAGAGATCAAGGTAAAAAAGTGATACTAATGATGGATTCAGTCACAAGATTCGCAATGGCACAAAGAGAAGTTGGACTAGCTACCGGCGAGCCACCAGCTACAAAAGGATATACACCATCAGTATTTGCTATGCTGCCAAGACTTATGGAGAGGGCAGGAATGTCTAGTAAAGGATCCATAACTGCATTTTATACTGTACTTGTTGATGGTGATGATTTTAATGAGCCAATTGCTGATGCTGTTAGAGGTATTCTAGATGGACATATAGTGCTTTCCAGAGCATTGGCTGCAAAAAACCATTTCCCTGCAATAGACATTTTAAGTAGTATCAGTAGACTTATGTCAGAGGTTGCCACCGAGGAGCATAAACAGGTAGCTTCCTTTGCCAGGGATTTATTAGCCACTTATAAGGACTCAGAGGATTTGATTAACATAGGTGCTTATATTAAAGGAAGCAATAAAAAAGTTGATATGGCAATAGCTTATAACGATGAAATAGAAAAGTTCCTAAAGCAAGGAATGGAAGAACATGTCAGTTTTAATGAAGGCATTGAATCGTTAAAAAGTATTTTTATGAGTTAGGAAGTGATGTTCCTTGGAAGGGTATAAATTTAGATTACAAAAATTATTAGATATCAGGCTTGATAAAGAAGAAGAAAGCAAAAGAAATTTTAAGGAAGCACAAAGGAATAAAACTCTAACTGAACAAAAACTCTTAGATTTAAAGGAAAAACAAAATAAGTACACTTTAGGCAGTTCAAAAGAAACTATAGTAGAACAAAAAATAAGAAGGGCCTTTTTAGATTCAGTGATAAGGTCTATAGATGAAGTTTCCATAGATTTGAATAAAAAAAATCAAATACTTGAGGAAAAAAGAGTAGAGTTAAAGCAAAAACAGATTGAACGTAAAACAGTTGAAACATTAAAGGACAAGCAACTTAAGGCTTTTATTAAGGAGCAACAGCTCATTGAACAAAAGACTAATGATGAATTTGCCCTTTATGGTTTTATAAGAAATCATGAAGGGAGGTGATTATGTGAATGAGATAAGCTTTCAAAATAATATTACAAAAGTTTCAGGTGCTAAAGATGGTATACAGTCAAAAGATACTAAAAATGAAGGATCAAGTTTTAAAGGTATTTTAGATAAGGTTTCTTCTAGCACAGACTCGAAAGTAAAAAAGAACTTAGAAGGTCCTAAAAACACAATTGATGAAAGAAAAGCTGAATGTACGAATAATAATGGTACAAAAGTTGTCTATGATAATAAAGATAAGGCAACAAATAGTGATGAAAATGAAGCTATAAATGACAATAGAAATTTTATAAAATTATCCAGCAAAGAACTAGCTAAGCTTAAAGAAATCCTTGCCAAATTACAGGTTTCTTCTGATAGTCAAATTAGCATAGATGATAAGTCTGAACTTAATTTAGACCGAGTTATGCAGATTATTAAGGGAAATTTATATAAGTTAAATGATGTACTAAAAAATAAAAATTTATCTATGGCAATTGGAGATAATGTAGATTTGATTAATGAACTAAATGAAATGAAAAATCAAATTGAAAATCTAATAAGTGCTATTGATACAGCTACTGCTTTAGGTGATCAGTCAAGTAAAGAAGCAAAGGATATTTTAAATGCTGATTTGTCAGAACATTCAACTAATGCAGAAAAGAATGAAACTAATGATCCAAGTATAAAGGCTTCAGATACTGTACTAGCTCTTTGTGGCATGGCTTCAATTCTTTCAGAAATTGCTGCGTTAAAAGCAGAAAATAGTACAGAAGAATCAGTGAAAGAAATACAAGCATTAAATAAAGATATAACTACAATAGAAGAACTTATAAAAAGCAGTAACCAAATTGGCCCTGAAAATCAAAAGGATTATGAAGAGCTTGGAGCTGCTGCTAGTAAAGTAATATCAAATTCAAAATTAGGCGTTAAGATTGACCAATTTAGTATTTCCACATTACCTAATGCAAAGGAAGCTACTGATGAAATCGTAAATCTTATGTCTAGCAGTAAAGATGATATGAAAGTAGATTCTGATCTTGAAAAGCTAATTAATAAATTTATTGGACAAGCAGATAAATTGGAACAAAAGTTAGCTTTTACAAAAGATGCGAATATGAGTGTAGAACACAATACTATTGTAGACACAAAAGGCAAAATAAACTTTATTGTAAAAAAGAAGCTTTTAGATAGAGACTTTAAGATTGATGTTGAGAATACAAAAGTCATTCCTAGTAAGGGCAAGGCAGGTACATTAAGCAATGATGCAATTGAAAATTCAAAGCAAACTTCTAATGATGTAGAAAAAGCAAATAGAAGTTTAAATACTGAAGAGGACAAACTTCTCTTAAAACTTTCATCAGATGATACTAATTCAAGTAAGGATGATTTGAGTAATAAAATTGCTAGGGTTACTAATTTAGCTACTAGCCTTCAGACAGAAAAGAATTTATCTGTTGAAAACAGTGAAAAATTGCCGGTAGTTAACAGGCAGACATTTAATGAGGACTTAGTTAAATCATTAAAGTATATGGAATTAAATGATGTTAAGGAATTAACTGTAAAAGTTGTACCTAAAGAATTAGGAGAACTGTTCATAAAGATAACTCGAGAAGGCGAAGTTGTCAAAGCTCAAATTACTGCTACCAATAGGGATGCCTATAATGCACTGAACTCAAATTTAACTGAGATTACTAATAAGCTCAGTGAGCAAAACATTAAAATTCATAGCTTCAATGTAGAGATTTATAATGGTGACAGCAGTTTCTTAAATCAAGGCTCAAAAAACGAAAATGGCAATTCAAAGGGTAGAAGAAAAAATAGTGTTGGTAATTTAGAAGTTGAAGAAGTAGGTAATCCAGAAGAAATTACTTATGACTTGAATAATTTAAATGCTTTAGCATAAGGAGATGAAATAATGGGAGTAGAATCAGTAAATTCAAGTAATAACCAATCAATAACTGAAAGTGCTAAAATTACTGAAGGTGCAACAGTTAGAGGTACTAAAATCAATAAAGCAGGAGAGGATATGGATAAGAATGCTTTCCTAAAAATTTTAGCCGCAGAACTATCCAATCAAGATCCTGAAAACACAAAGGATTCTACACAATATGTAGCTCAAATGGCACAATTTACATCAATTGAACAAATGTCAAATTTGAATAATAATCTTAGCTTTACTGGTGCAACTTCATTAATTGGAAAGGTTGTGCTTCTAAATCAGAAAGACTCTTATGGAAATCAGTTCGGAGGCTTAGTAAAGAGTGTTGTAAAAGATTCAGGAGTAGTAAAGGTTAATGTTGAGGTAGAAGAGAATGGTGAACCTGTTACTAAAGCATTTCCGCTGGATAATGTGATTACAGTTGAGTCGTAAAGCTAGGGAGTTCTTAGTAGGTGATTTTATATGGGATACAGAGTAATAAATGGAAAGTTATATGCCATAGGTAATTTCCCAGAACCAAACATATCACGAAATAATAATAGTAATAGCAATGTTAAATTTGAAGATATATTAAAAAATGAAATTGACAAAAAACAATCCTTTGTAATTTCTAATCATGCGGCTGAAAGACTAAATGATAGGAATATTACTTTAAATGAAAGTGATATGAATAAGATTAATGATGGGATTAACAAGGCTAATGAAAAAGGTGCTAAAGAATGTCTTATATTATATAAGGATTTGGCGCTAATTACAAATATTAAAAACAGAACTGTAATTACTGCTGTTGATAAAAGTAGTAGTAAGGACAATGTATTTACTAATATTGATAGTGTAGTATTACTTTAATGCAGCTGGGCCTTATAGGGGGCTGCGCCTTGTGGAATGATGGAAGCAAGGCTATAAGATAATAAATACAGTATTAATGAAGATAAATTAGATAGATAAATATAAAGATGGGGGTAATTTTTAAATGTTAAGATCATTATATTCAGGTATTAGCGGCATGAAAGCTAATCAAACAAAAATGGATGTAGTAGGTAATAATATAGCTAATGTTGGTACAACAGCATTTAAGAGTTCAAGAGCAAGATTTCAGGACATGCTTAGCCAAAGTGTAAGTGAAGCAACAGCTCCGTCAACTAATCAGGGTGGTATTAATGCCAGCCAAGTAGGGCTAGGAGTTCAAGTAGCAGGTATTGATACAATAACAAAGCAAGGAATGATGCAGCCAACAAGCAGAAATCTTGATATGGCAGTAGACGGTGACGGTTATTTCCTTGTTGGTAAGGGCGAATCCATATTCGATGATGGAATGATTCAAGTAAATCAATCAATTGGTGCACATAATATAGATTCTAATACTCTTGCAAAAGCAAATATGGATTTAATGTATACTAGAGATGGTTCATTTACTCTTGACAGTGATGGTAATTTATTAACTTCAGATGGATATAGAGTAATGGGATTTTCTCTTACAAATGATTCTACTTTGACAGCTGCAACAACACAAGCACCTAATGCAGTTAGGACTTCAGGACTAACCTTCCAATTTGGACCAGGTGCTGCTCTAAATGGTTATCATATAGAACTAGGAACAATTGGAGCAGGAACTACACCTTCAGCTTCAGTTGATAAAAATAATAAAAAAATAATATTAAATGGTGACTTTTCAGCAGCAGGAGCTTTGACAGCTGACCAGGCGCAAATAGCTATTAACAAAGCGCTATCTTATGCTGGAATAGCTCAAACACTAACAGTATCAGGAAATCCGAATGTTATTCCCAATATAGCTTCTAATGCTGTTTCAGGTGGAGCAGATGACAAAGCACCATCTGCAGTATCTTCAGCAGGTTTTACATTGGAATTTAGTGCTGGAACTGCATTAAATGGTTATACAATAGAACTTAGAACAGTTGCTGCTGGTACTTCTCCTTCAGCGCAGGTAGATACTGCTAATAAAAAAATATTAGTTGATGGAGATTTTGTAACACCAAATGCTATGACTGCTCTTTCATTTAAAAATGCAATTAATCAAGGACTTTCAAATGCAACTCCAGCTATTTCGCAAGTAGTTTCATCTGTAAGTGGGGCTTATTCAAATATAAGTGGATTAGCAGCAACTACTGATAGTACTGGTAAAATTCCACATGTGCCAGGACCTGCTTCAATGAACTTAGGTGGATTTGATTTGACTTTTGGAAATGGTGGACAATTAAATGGTTATACTATAAAACTTGGAACAGTTGCTGCTAGTACAACTACTTCTGCAAGTATTGATACTACTGGCAAAACATTAACAGTAAATGTTGATTTAACTACTACTCCACCAGATACTACTGCATTAGCAACTCAAATTAAGGCAAAGGTTAATGCAGCACTAGCTAGTAATAATATAACTCAACCACAATTAACGACTGTTGCAGCTACTACTCCAGGAACTGTAGTTCCTGGTAATAGCTCTATTACTGTAGATACTACAGGTAGTGATTTAGCTGCTCCAACTAGTGTAACGGTGGGGGGAATGAATTTTGCATTTAACAATGGAACAACTTTCAATGGTTATACAATAGAACTTGGTAAGATTTCTGTTGGCACAGCTTTAAATGCTACTGTAGATACTACTAATAAGAAAATCACAATTGATGGAGATTTCATTACTCCAAATGCATTTACAACTAGTGCCTTACAAACAGAAATAGATAATAAGGTTGGTGCTGCTACTTTTGCAGCTGGTACTGCATTTAAATCTGACGGTACAGCAGGTGCACCAAAAATTACAGTTACTGGGGCACCTAAAAATATAACAGGAATTTCATCCAGAAGCATTGATGGTGGTACAAATCTTGCACAACCTGCTGCTGTTTCTGCAGGCGGATTTAATTTTCAACCAGCTTATGGAGCTGCTTTAAATGATTATAAATTTATAATAGGAACTGTAGCAGCAGGTACTGAAGCTTCTGCATCAGTAGATACTGCAAAAAAGATTATTACAATAAATGGAGATTTTACAGTTGCTAATGGAGTTACTAATGGTCAAATACAAAATGCTATAAATACTGCACTAGAAGGTAAAGGTATTATGCAAGCAATTTCAGTTACAGGCATAAATACAGTTATTAGTGACTTTAAGTCAAACAATACCAATGGCGGGACACCTGTACAAAGTATGAAAGCTGATGGTACTGTAAGCTTTGTAGATGGTACTAAAATAGTAAATGCATATGATGAGAGCTTAAAATCCTTGAAAATACCAGATAAAATACACGATGATGCAGCAAATATAGATTTGAGAGTTAGAACTTTCTCAGTAGGCAAGGATGGAGTAGTTAGTGCAGTTCTTGAAGATGGAAGAGTTACAGCAATAGGACAATTAGCAATGGCTACCTTTAAGAATCCAGCAGGCTTAACTAAGCTTGGCAAGAATTTATATCATGGATCTGTTAACTCAGGTGACGCTACACTAAGAAGTGGAGCTGGAACTCTAGGGGAAGATAACAGTAAAGGATATGGTGATGTGCTTCAAGGTATGCTTGAAATGTCAAATGTTGACCTTGCAGAACAATTTACTGATATGATTGTTACAAGTAGGGCCTTCCAAGCAAGTTCAAAGGTTATTACTACAGGTGATGAAATTCTTCAGGATATATTAAATTTAAAGAGATAATACTATTAATAGTTAATTACTTTGACTGACGGGGTGCTTCTCCCCGTTAGTCAATATTTTTATAACATATGGGGAGGACTTTGATGATTAAGCTTACAGGAATGAATAATAAAGAATTTGTTATTAATGCTGAACATATCGAGAAGGTTGAAGAAATGCCAGATACTATTATTACATTGACTAATGGAAATAAATATATTGTTCTAGAGTCTGTAGATGAAGTCATCGATTTAGTCATAGAGTATAAAAATAAGATTTTTAATTTTGGTAGATAATATAACTTACAGTGAAAAGGAGACAGTTTTATGGGAGAGAAAAAAGAAAAGAAGGAAAAGACAAAGGGTACAGGAGATAAGCTTAAGTTAGTAATAATTATACTTTTAGTTTTGGTTATTGTAGGTGGAGGATCCTTTGCTGCATGGTTTATATTCTTTAATAAGAATACTGCAGCGGCAAATGCTACAAATACAGCTGCAAGTACTCAAAAAGTTGTTGTATCAAATGATCCTAATGTAACTGCTTATGAAGCTTCAGATTATAAGCTAGAATTAGATGAATTTCTTGTAAATCTTTCAGATGATGGAGGGAAAAAGTATCTTAAGGTTAAGATGATATTAGGGTATAACACAAAGGAAAAAAAGAAATTTCCTGCAGAGCTTGAAGAGAAAAAACCTATTTTAAGAGACACAATTATAGCAGCTTTAAGAAATAGAAAGTCTACTGATATAACTGCAAAAGGAATTGAAGATCTAAAGAAAGAGATTATAAACAGAGTTAATGTAAACTTGGAATACGGAAAAATCAATAATGTCTTTATCACAGATATTATAGTACAGTAGGATGATATAAATGGATAGTGAATTTTGGTTAATGCTCTTAAAAATCATACTAGCTTTACCTTTTATACTTGTTTTAATATACTTGTCTTTAAAATATGGTGGCAGCAAGCTTCAACATATTCAGAATGGAAGATATATTAAGATTTTAGAAAGAGTTACACTTTCTAAAGAAAACAGTTTACTTGTAGTGAGGATAGGTGAAAAGGGCTATGTGATTTCGTCTACAAATAATAATATTCAAGTATTGTCTGAGGTTAGTAGTGAAGAAATGACTAAAATTGAAGAAACAAAGATAATACCACAGTATTCAAGCCTAAAGGAGTTTTATGAAAAAGTTATTAGAAAAAAGGAAGATAACCATGAATAAAAAACGTGTCGCAATTTCATTGCTTGCTTTTTTAGTTTTGTTTTTTATAGGTACAAAGGTATATGCAGCACCAGAGACAATACCTATTCCGCGTATAAATATTTCTGTGGACAATGCTAATACGCCTACTGAGTATGTAGATAATATAAAGCTTCTTATAATGCTTACAATATTGACGTTGTTACCTTCAATAATAGTAATGATGACCAGCTTTATAAGAATTTCAGTAGTTTTCTCTTTTTTAAGAGGAGCACTAGGAACACAGCAAGCGCCACCTAATCAGGTTCTCGTTGGACTAGCAATATTTTTGACCATTTTTATAATGGCGCCTACTTTTAACAAAATTAATTCAACAGCAATAACACCTTATCTTAATAACACAATTACTCAGGCACAGGCTATTGAGGAAGGTGCTAAACCGCTTAGAGAATTTATGCTTAAGCAGACTAGACAAAAGGATTTAAAGCTTTTTGTGGAAGCTTCAAAATATAATGGAACAATTACAAAAGAAAATGTGCCATTATATATTGTTATACCTGCCTATGTTATAAGCGAGCTACAAACTGCTTTTAAAATAGGATTTTTGTTATATATACCATTTATAATTATGGATTTGGTCGTATCAAGTATTCTTTTATCAATGGGTATGATGATGCTTCCACCTGTAATGATTTCACTACCATTTAAATTGCTTTTGTTTGTAATGGTGGATGGATGGAATCTATTAGTGAAGTCACTTATTATGAGTTTTTCGTGAGGTGAGGCAGATGAGCGAAAATATGGTTATGTCCATTATAAAAGATGCAATTCAGACTGGGCTTTTAGTTGCAGCACCAATTCTTATTGTATCTTTAGCAGTTGGACTTATTATAAGTATTTTTCAGGCTACAACTCAGATCCAGGAGCAAACTTTAACTTTTGTACCTAAAATAATTGCTGCAGCAATTATTGGACTTATAGCAGGTCCATGGATGATGCATACAATTGTTAACTTTACTGAAAGAATTTTTGCTCTTATATCCAATATTGTTCATTAGGTGGGATAAACTTGATTAGTACTACTTACTTTTTAGCTTTTTTACTAGCTTTTTTAAGAATGTTTGGTTTTTTTACAGTATTACCAGTATTTTTTCCAAAGGGATTGCCTAATATTGCAAAGATTGCACTTACAGCAATTATGGGCTATATGCTTTTACCTGGAATTGATTATAGTTTTTTAACTTCTATAAACAGCACTAATACACTTATTTTTTATTGCATTAATGAAGTAATAACTGGATTAGTTCTTGGATATATTGCTAACTTATGTTTTAACAGTGTAAAAATGGCTGGACAGCTAATAGACTTTCAGATTGGATTTTCTATGATTAATATGTTCGACCCATCTTCCGGTTCTAATACAACCCTAGTTGAAAACCTTCTTTATTGGCTAAGCTTAATGCTATTTTTTATAATTGATGGGCATCACATGTTGATTAGAGCGCTGATGGAAAGCTTTAATGTTGTTGGACTCGGAAAATTTATACTAAATCAAAAATCTATAATGCTAATTATTAAAGCTTTTATAGAATTTTTTGCTATAGGCTTAAAAATTGCAATACCTGTTATCCTTGTTATTATCATTACAGATATTGTATTGGGACTTATAGGAAGATCAGTTCCATCGCTAAACATAATGATTTTAGGACTTCCTGTAAAAATTCTAGTAGGGCTTGCGGGTTTTTTATTTGCATTACCTTATATTGTAAAAGTTATAGTAACTACCTTTGATGGAACAGGAGATTTATTCAAGAGTTTATTTAAGGTGTTGACTGTAGTTTTTATTTTTGCTTCTGAAGATAAGACAGAAGAGGCCACCCCTAAGAAGAAGAGTGAGGCTAGGAAAAAAGGTCAAGTAGCTAGAAGTAAAGAAGTCAATCTTGCTCTTACACTACTTGCAACCACATTAATATTAATAACTTTAGGTGGGTATGTTGGAAATAGTTTTAAAGCTACAATAATTACCTTTTTAAGCAATTATCTTAATATAGATTTAAACTATAATACTTTAAGAAATATAACATTTATAGCAATGTGGAGGGTTTTTTTAGTATTTTTACCAGTAGCACTACCAATCATGATTATGGGAATTCTAGCAAATTATATACAAGTAGGTTTCATGTTTATAGGCGAACCTTTAAAACCACAACTGTCCAAGTTAAATCCTCTTAAAGGATTAAAAAGGATGTTTTCAATGAGGACATTAGTGGAAACAATCAAGAATATTATTATAGTTATCTTGCTTTGCTATGTTGGATACTCCTTTGTTAGAGATAACTTTTCATATATATTAACTATTGGTAACTTGAAAGTAGGAGAAATACCAGTTTCATTTGGCAAAATAGTAATTAATATTTTCTTTAAAGTAACCTTAATAATGATTATAATAGCATTGATAGATTATATTTATCAAAGGTATACGTACAACAAAGAGTTAAAAATGACAAAACAGGAAGTTAAAGAAGAATTTAAACAGCAAGAAGGAGATCCACAGATAAAGTCAAAAATAAAACAAAGGCAAAGGGAAATGGCATCAAGAAGAATGATGCAAGCAGTACCTAGTGCTACTGTGGTTGTGACAAATCCTACTCATATAGCAATTGCTCTAAAATATGATGAAGGAAAAAGTGAAGCTCCAATACTAGTTGCTAAAGGAGCAGACGCAGTAGCAATTAGAATTAAGGAAATTGCTAAAGAAAATGATGTACCGATAATTGAGAATAGGCCATTAGCAAGACTTATATATGAAAAAGTTGAACTTGATTCAGAAATTCCTAATGATATGTATCAAGCCGTAGCCGAAATACTGGCTCTAGTTTATAAAATGAAGAAGAGAAAGTAGAAGGTGATAAATTTGGCGTCAAATAACAAGCCTAAAGTTAATTTAAAAAACAATACAGATGTCATAGTTGCTTTTGGTGTAATAGCTATAGTACTTATGATAATTATACCTTTTCCACCCAAGATGCTGGATGTCCTGATAGTATTAAATATAACACTATCAATAATGATAATATTATTAACTATGTTTACTACTGAAGTATTGCAGTTTTCAGTTTTCCCAACTATGCTTCTTATTACAACACTTTTTAGACTAGGACTTAATATTTCCTCAACGAGACTTATACTTAAGGATGCGTATGCAGGGGATGTTATTGAAGCTTTTGGGAGCTTCGTTGTTGGTGGAAACTATATTGTAGGTATTATAATATTCTTAATAATTATGATAGTTCAGTTTTTAGTTATTACTAATGGTGCAGGAAGAGTATCAGAAGTATCTGCTAGATTTACTTTGGATGCTATGCCTGGTAAACAAATGAGTATAGATGCTGATTTAAATTCAGGTCTTATAAATGAGGAACAAGCAAAGTTAAAGAGAAGAAACATACAAATGGAAGCTGATTTTTATGGAGCAATGGATGGTGCTTCAAAATTCGTTAAAGGGGATGCTATTGCAAGTATTATTATTACAGTAATTAATATAATTGCAGGTATAATAATTGGGGTTGTAATGCTAAAAATGGATATACAAACTGCAGCTACCACTTATGTAAGACTTACAATAGGTGACGGACTTGTGAGCCAGATTCCAGCACTACTGATTTCCACAGCCTCAGGTATATTAGTAACTCGTTCAGGAAGTGATGAAAATCTAGGTACAGTACTTGTTTCACAGCTTACTGGTTTTCCAAAGGTTTTTGCTATTGCTTCAGGAGTACTGATGGTACTAGCAATTGTTCCTGGTCTTCCTCACTTTGTATTCTTTATATTATCTGTGGCTACTGGAATAAGTGCTTACTTCCTATTTAAGGATGAAAAGTCAAAAGAAATAATGAAGATTGAATCTGAACAGATGGAGATTACTGAAACCGAGAAGAGGGAACCTGAGAATGTGATGAGTTTAATTGCAGTAGAGCCAATGGAAATTGAAATTGGATATGGACTAATTCCTCTAGCTGATGAAAGCTCTGGCGGTGATTTACTTGAGAGAATCGCTTCAGTAAGAAGACAATGTGCCATTGAAATGGGAATAATAGTACAACCTATTAGAATTCGGGACAACCTTCAGCTTAAGACTAACGAATACATCATTAAGATAAGGGGAACAGTAACTGCAAAAGGTGAACTGATGCCTAATATGCTTTTATGTATGGATCCAACTAATGGTGATTTTGAACTACAAGGAATAAAAACAGTGGAGCCAGCATTTGGATTACCTGCTGTGTGGATAAATAAGGATCAAAGAGAAGATGCCGAAATAAAGGGACTCACAGTAGTTGATCCTACTACTGTTATGGTTACACACTTAACTGAGACCATTAAGTCTCACAGTTATGAATTACTTGGTAGACAAGAAGTAAAGCTAATTGTGGATACAGTAAAGGAAAAGTACAGTGCAGTTGTTGAAGAACTTATACCTGATCTTATGACAATAGGCGAAGTTCAAAAAGTATTACAAAATCTGCTAAAGGAAAAGGTTCCAATAAAGGATATGGTAACAATTATGGAGTCTTTAGCAGACAATTCAAGGGTAACAAAGGACTTAGAGCTTTTAACTGAATATGTTAGATTTGCACTAGCAAGAACTATTTGTAATCCTCTTATCGATGATAGAGGTGCTATAACTGTTGCTACACTTTCACCAGAAGTTGAAGATGTGGTTTCTAGCAATATACAAAAGTCAATGCAAGGTTCCTTCCCAGCAGTTGATCCAGATACTACTGGAAGAATATTAAATTCAATAAAAGGGGTTCTAGATAGCGTATATTTTTACGACAATCAACCGGTGCTTTTAGTTTCACCAAAAATTAGACCTGCTTTTAGAAAACTAATTGAAATGGTATTCCCACATATTAATGTATTATCATTAAATGAGATACCGAATGAAATTGAGATAAGAACCGAAGGAGTAGTGACTATCTAATGATTATAAAGAGGTATATTGTTAGTAATATGAACGAAGCTATGACGCGTATTAGATACGAGCTTGGCAAGGATGCTGTTATTATAAGCCAGAGAAAAATAAAAAAACCTGGACTTATGGGATTTTTCTCAAAAAAAGTAATTGAAGTAACTGCTGCAGTAGAGAATAACAAAAAGAAGGAAGAAGATATGACAGAAAGTATTGAGGCCATTAAAAAACTTATGAAACAAGATGGTACAATAGATAGTGCTGACATATCTGTTCCTAAGAAGGAAAAAGTTACTATATTACGTGAAAAGGAAGTCTATAAACCTGAAAGTCAAGCTATGCAAAGTAAGCAGGTGGATTTATATAAAGAAATGCAAGAAATGAAAAATATGCTTGGTAATATTCTGGATAAATCTCAAGGCCTAACTGAAACTGGAGTAAAGAGTGATTTGGTATCAAAACTAGAAGATAATGATGTTAATGATAAAGCAATAAAGAAAATATTAAGTCACATGGAAATTCAAGGTGAAGATTTAGAAGAGAAAGAAAAAGCGAGATATGCAATTGAAAGCATGATATCTGAATCTGATGTTAAGATGGAGGGCAGTGTGGTATTAGTTGGACCAACAGGTGTTGGGAAAACTACTACCATAGCAAAACTCGCTGGAAGACTATCTTTACTAGAAAAGAAGAAAGTTGGACTTATTACAATTGATACTTATAGAATTGGTGCTGTGGAGCAGCTCAAAACCTATGCCGATATTATGAACATACCATTTAAAGTGGTTTTTACAATTAAAGAAATGGAAGCAGCAGTAGAAGCAATGTCAGATTGTGATGTTATTTTAATTGATACTACCGGCAGAAGCAGCAAAAATGCAATGCAGATATCAGAGCTCAGGGCTTTTGTTGAAAAGGTTAATACTGATAACATACATCTAGTAATCAGTTGTACAACAAAAAATAAGGATATTGATTCAATTGTTGAAGGCTACAAGCAGCTTAAATATAATAATGTGATTATAACAAAATTAGATGAAACACAGTCCTATGGTTCAATAATAAATATATTAGAAATTGCTAAAAAGCCCATCAGCTTCATTACAACAGGTCAAAATGTTCCAGACGATATTAGAAAACCAAGTACTAAGGAAATTTCTAATCTTATACTAGGAGAGGATAGTATATGTTAGACCAAGCTCAAAGACTAAGGCAGCTAGCAAATCAAAATGATAGTACTACTAAACCTAGAATAATCACAGTTACATCTGGAAAAGGCGGAGTGGGCAAGAGTAACTTTGTAGTTAATCTTTCTATCACGCTTCAAAAAATGGGTAAAAAAGTAATGATATTTGATGCTGATGTGGGAATGGGAAATGATGATGTGCTTATGGGATTTCTACCAAAGTACAACGTATTTGATGTAATTTTAAATGGTAAAGAAATTGATGAAGTAATTATTACAGGGCCGTATGGAGTTAAGCTACTTCCGGGTGGTTCTGGATTAACGAAGATAGATGAGTTAACAGATGACCAGAGACAAGTATTTATAGACAAATTGGAGAAAGTTAAAGACTTAGATTATATAATTATGGATACAGGGGCGGGTATCAACAGGAGTGTTTTAGGATTTGTAGCTTGTTGTGAAGAACTTATAGTTATTACAACTCCTGAGCCAACTTCCTTGACGGATGCTTACAGCTTATTAAAGGCGATTAGTCATTTTAAAATAAAAAGCAGTGCTAAGGTTATAGTTAACAGAGCATTTGATACTAAAGAAGCTGACATTACTTTTGGAAAATTTAATAATGCAGTAACTAACTTTTTGAAAATGAGGCTAGAGTATCTAGGATTTATATCTGATGATAGAAAATTAATTCAAGCTGTAAGAACTCAACAGCCTTTTGTTATTAGTTTTCCTAATTGTGAAGCTGCGCAGGATATAGGAAAAATAGCAAGAAAGCTTGTTGGTACCTCAGGAAGCGAAGAAAGAATGGGAGTACAGGGTCTATTTAAAAGAATATTTAGTATTTTTTCATAAGGGGTGTTCTAATGGCAGAAGAAGTAAATTTCATAATAAACACTAAGGTTGAAATCTCATGGAGTGATGGATACTATAAGAGTAACATAGAAGATGTAAGAGAAAATTATATAGCAATCAGTATTCCTACTAAGGAAGGACAATATATTCCTCTTAGAGTAGGGGAACAGCTTGAGGTATTTTATTATCCTAATAATGAAGATATATATAAATTTAGTTCTATAGTTCTAGGAAGAGAAGTAGATAGAATACCTATGATACTTTTGGGTATGCCATCTTCAATAATGAAGGTTCAAAGAAGAAAGTTTGTTAGAGTTCCTATTGTTTGTGACATAAACTGCTCTATAATCGATAAGGCTCTTATTAATAAGGATTATACAGTAGAAGCTAATAGAAGTAAGGAAACACTTAAAGCTACATTATTGGATTTAAGTGGTGGTGGAATGAGGGTTAGGTTTAATAAGGATATTAAACTTAAGGAGATAATTGTAAGCTATATACCTATAGATTCTGATGAAATAGTAATAATGGGTGAAGTTGTAAGAGTAGATAAGGATAAAGATAGCAAATGTATTTGTGGAATTAATTTTATGGGTTTAACAGAGAAAACTAGAGATAAGATAATAAGATTCATATTCCAACTTATGCGCAGTCAGATGCGAAAAGTATAGAGGGGGTTCTAGTATGGCCATGGCGAAAGCTGCCGATGTTAAGGTACAGGTAGTAGAAAAATATATACCATTAGTTAAATACATCGCTTCAAGAGTAATTATCGGAAAAACTAAATATATTGAATATGAAGACCTCGTTAGCAATGGTATGATTGGTCTAATGGATGCAATAAATAAATTTGATCAGAGCAAGGGCATGAAATTTTCAACCTATGCATCTATAAGAATAAAGGGTGCTATGATAGATGAGCTTAGAAAAAATAGCCCAATTTCCAAAGGAGCCATGGATAAACTTAATAGATACAATGAAGTAGTTGAAAAACTTCAGAGAAAACTTTTGAGAGATCCACTTAATTCAGAAATAGCTAAAGAATTAAATATATCTCTACAGGATGTTTCTGACATAGAAAGCTATATAAACTATATTTCTATTGTTTCCCTTGAGGATTTGATTTTTTCAGAAGATGATGACATGCCCTTAATTGGTACAATACAAGATGAAAACAGTCCAAGTCCTGAAAAGAGCTTGGAGGAAAAGGAAGAACTTGAATATTTAACTAAAGCGTTAGAACTTTTAAATGAAAAGGATAGAATAGTATTATCACTATATTATTATGAAGGTCTTACCTTAAAGGAAATTGGAAAGGTTTTAGAAGTGTCAGAATCAAGAGTATGTCAATTGCATAGTAGAGCAATTGTTCACCTAAGAAAAGAAATGAAAAAGTTAAAATATACTTAAAGCCTGGAAGAACCACAGGAAGTGCAATAATTAATAATTATTGTTGGCCTGAGAGAAGAACAGCAGGAGGGTATCATGCCATATATTATTTTACTAATTGCTGTATTGCTCATATTTTTTAATGTAAGAGCAATGAAGAAAGAAAAAATGTCCTTTTTAAACAATTTTGAAAATGCCTCAATGAATATGAATGAATATGATATAAAACTTGGTGAACTGCGAAGAGAATTTTCTGAAACAATCTTAGAACTTCAAAAGGAAATACAAGATTTAAAACTAAAACTTGAAAATAGTAGTGTCAATGACACTGAAAAGCTAAAGCTTCATGAAGATTTTGAAATAAAAGGCGTCAGCGGTGAAAGAAAAAATCTTAATACTGATATTAATGATATCAGCACAGATAAACATAGAGACAAAATCGAGAATTTAGATTATAATAATATAAAAGAAGAAAAAAATAGTCAAAATATTGACATAAAAGTAGAATCAAACAATATAAAGATAAATGAAATCGAAACACTTATAAATAAAGGACTAAGTATGGATGAAATATCTGAAAAACTAGGTATTGGTAAGGGGGAAGTACTATTAATAAAAGAATTATATCTAAAATAAAAGAATTAATAGACTTTCTTAGTGATAGAAAAATATTAATTGGTATTGGAATTGGAATGATAGTTGCAACTCTTATTATGATTGGCGTTAAAATCAATTATCAGATGAGCAATGCAGAAATAGAAAAAAGGGCTAGAGGACTGGGTATGGACTATCCAACAGAATTTAAAGTAATAGAAAAAAAGGATGTGAACAAATGATTAGAGGGCTTTATACAGCAGTTTCTGGAATGATTACTCAAGAGGCAAGGCAGGACGTTATTACTAATAATATGGCTAATGTTAACACTGTAGGATATAAAGGTGATAATCTTTCAGTAAGAAAATTCAATGATGTATTGATTCAAAATTATGATAAAAAAGTTAATGGCAAAAATGTGAAAAATGTTATTGGATCTTTAAGTGAAGGTAGTGAGATTGATGTAGTGAAAACTGTGTACACGCAGGGACTTATTCAATCAACAGATAAGCCAACTGATTTTGCTCTTGATGGCAGTGGCTTTTTTACCGTTTCTAGAAATATGTTAGGTACAGAAAAACAATATTATTCAAGGGATGGTCACTTCCATGTAAACAGTGCTGGATATTTAGTAAATGATAGTGGAGATGCAGTGCTAGCAAAAGAACTAGATAATAATTTAAATACAGTGGGCGAACCAAAGCCAATATATGTTGGAAATAATTCTATTACTTCGGATAACCTTGGAAACATAAATATAGGTGACAAAAAATATAAATTTCATACTGTTAATTTTAATAACTATGGTGATTTAAAAAAAGTTGGAGACAATTTATATGATGGAGCAAATCCAATTGAAGATAATAATGTAGGTGTAAAACAAAATTCTTTAGAAAAATCAAATGTTAATGTAATAAACGAAATGGTTAATATGATGACTGTTTCTAGAACTTTTGAATCAAATCAAAAGGTTGTACAAGCTATGGATGAGACTTTGAACAAAGCTGTTAATGAGGTTGGAACAGTAAGATAACTAGACAACTAGTTATGTATTACTAAAAGAATTGCGGAGAGGTGAAATAGTTGCTTAGAATATTATGGAATAGCAGAGCTGGTATGAATGCTCAGCAGGAAAAATTAGATTCTATATCTAATAATTTGGCTAATGTTAATACTGAAGGATATAAGAAAACGGATGTAACTTTTAGTGACTTAGTGCAGGAAACTTTAAATAGGCAAGGTTATCCTAACACAAAAGGTTCAATTTCCTCCACAGGAACTGGTGTAAAGGCTTCACAGTGGATAAGAGATGGAAAACAAGGAAATCTTCTTCAAACTGGTTCTAATACGGATTTAGCTATTGATGGAAGTGGATATTTTGCTGTTACAACTGCTGATGGAACAGTAGCTTATACAAGAAATGGGAGCTTTAATACTGATTCAGCAGGAAGTATTGTAGATAAGAATGGAAATAGATTAAATATAACTTTTAATCCTGGAGCTACAAATGAAGATAGGGTATTTACACAGGATAATTTTGTTGTAAGTCCTGAAGGAATTGTATCTAAAAGATTACCAGGCGGGAATACCAAGGAAGTTGGAAAGATAGAATTATATAATTTTGTTGGACAAGATTCCTTAAGATCAGTTGGTGAAAATTTATATGTTCCAAAAGCAGGAACACAAATGTACCAAAACAACGATTACAATATAGAGCAAGGATTTTTAGAAGGCTCTAATGTTGATGTTGCTTCTGAAATGACAGATATGATTGTAACACAAAGGGCATTTGAATTAAGTTCTAAGGGGTTAAAAACTGCGGATGATATGTGGGGAATAACCAATAATTTAAGATCAAAATAGTAAGTAATCTGTTTGCATTTAAGGTATGTAAGTTTAGCATAGTATGCTATCTTATATGCCTTTTTTATTTATGAAAAAATTTAATAAAATGGAAAGTAAAATCATATATATTATCAACAGAAAATTTAAGGGAGGAGTATTTATGTATTGCATAAAAAGAGATAAATATTATTCAAATGATAACTCATTATGTCCATTTATGGCTTACTATAGTCAACCTAAGGCACCATATGCACCTTGCTTTATGACAAATCAAAATTTTGTACAAGGAGGATGTCGCCATTGCCAAAGCTTTAATATAAACGCTGTACCTGTTAATTATCCAGATCTTCAAATGAATCCTATGTATTATTCTAATCTTTATAACTACAATATGATGGGAAACATGGTTACATCTATGCTTCCTGTGCCAGTAGAAGAAATTGAAGATTAAGATTTATGTAATAAAGCGTTTATCGTTAGTAAAAGTATCATGGATATGAGAATGGTATAGCATATCCATGATTTATTTATAGTTTGTTGGGGGAACATAAGCATATGGGTATTGGGTATGTGTTGGGGTGCCTTATAAGTATAATACTATGGAAATTGGACAGGCAGAAATTCTATGCTCTAATTCATAAGAAGGCAAAAGGAATATTAAAGAATGATGTGCTTATTCAACTAATTTTCTGGAGTTTTACTGCCTTAATTTATATGATTTTCTTAAAGTTTAATAAGAATGAAATTTTTAATGCCATTACTGCTTTTACAGTAATAGATATTAGCAATACAGAAAGAAAAAATATAAAATTTAAGGAGCGATTCCAATTTTATGACTCCATATCCACTATATCAAGAGCTATAGTATGTGGATTTGTTGCACCTCTCTTCTACATAACACTATTTGGAAATGCGTTTGCAATATTATATTCTTTTATATATAACTTTTATATGCTACATGAGGAGTCAGACTATTTAAAGGTGATATTTACAATTTTGACAATTGTACCAGCATTAATATCAGAAATATTTTTATATATTGTTTATATATTTAGAAATAAAAAGTATAGAATAGATTTTAAAGGAGATTATTTTATTAACGCCTTTGTAAGGCCACTGCTAAATGTAGACATTATGGGTGCATACATTGAATCTGTAAATTTTTATTATTATTTTTCTTCAAATAATACAGATTTTATAAAAAGCTATGGTGAGTATAGTAAAAAAGTTGATAGTATTTGTATAAAAGATTATTTAAGTATTGGATACGGGACTTGCATTTTGACCTTTCTTTTATTTTTTATACTAATAAAATAAGAAGTGAAAAATTCACTTCTTATTTCATTGATGTTATAGCAGTAGTAATAGGTGGTATTACTTGCTTTTTTCTTGAAAGAATACCTGGAAGATAAACACTATTTCCAGTTAATTTTACATTAAAGGCTCTTGAAATTATATCTTTATCTTTACCAAGGGCTATAAGCTCGGAGCCTCCGTTTAAAATATCTGTTAACATTAATACTATCACATTGAAACTATCTTCTACAGCCTTTTTTTCCATTAGATTGACCATTTCCTCACGAATATCTGAGAAGCTTTCTATATTCATAGTTCCAACTTGTGAAATTCCAATTTTTAAGTTGTTTATGGTGAAGACTTTAAAGTCCTGATGGAAGATTTCATCAGCTGTCTTATCCTTTAGAGAAGTACCAGCTTTGAACATTTCTTTTGCAAATTTTTCCACATCTATATTTGCTATTTCAGCAAGTCTTTTTAAGGTTACTTTATCAACATTAGTTGAGGTAGGTGATTTGAATAAAAGTGTATCAGAAATTATAGCAGCACACAAAATTCCTGCAGCTTTTCTAGAAGGTCTAATGCCATTTTCAAAGAATATTGATGCTATTATAGTAGAAGTACTTCCAACGGGTTCGTTTCTAAAATATATTGGACCTCCAGTTTGAATATCTGCAATTCTGTGGTGATCTATTATTTCTAGAACCTCGGCATCTTCAAGACCATGAACAGATTGAGTCCTCTCGTTGTGATCAAGCAAAATAACTTTTTTCTTGTTTTGAGTTATCAAATGGTATCTAGAAACACTACCCATAACCTTATTGTCTCTATCAACTACTGGATAGCTTCTATACCTAGTTTCAAGCATAACATCCTTAATTTCTTCAACGAAATCATCAACATGAAAGCTAAGTATATTGTCTTTAGTCATTACATATCCTATTGGAATACTTTGAGTTATAAGTCTTGAGGCAGTAAAAGTATCGTATGGGGTAGTTATTATAGAACATCCAGCAGCTGTAGCCTTTTCAACAACAGTGTCACTGGCAAAATGATTGCCTGTAATTATCATAAGTGAAGCTTTTGCATTAATTACGGATTCCTGAGTATCTTCTCTATCTCCACAGATAACCACATCACCCTCTTCAATAATACATTCAGCACTATCAGGCTGCATAGCAGCAGTAACAATTTTTCCTCTAATTTTAGGGTTTTCCTCAGGAATATATATACACTTAGCAGAAAGGGTTTCTAAAATGTTTTCCAGTGTAGTATTACTTTTGGATAGTATATTGTTATCCCAAATATCCATATAAGTTGAAGTTAAGTTTGAAAGAGAAGCAATACCTATTAGGGTATCAGTTTCGTTTACTACAGGAAGGGTTTTTATATTATTTCTTTTCATTATATTCCAAGCCATTTTTAAGGAAATTTCCGGATATACTGGTGCTACGATATCAATATCTAAATCAGAAATTTGCACTTTTACAGTTTCTATTAGCTCAGGAATTTCTACGCCAAAATAATTTAGTATAAATTGAGTCTCTCTATTTACAGCACCAAGTCTTACAGGTATGGCAGTAGTATTTTCAGTCTTATTTTTAAACTCTGCATAAGCAATGGATGCGCAAATAGAATCAGTATCAGGATTTTTATGTCCAGTTATGTATATTACATCATTCATAATAAAATTTCTCCTTTCAGTCGAAACACTGGGTAACTTAAACATGATCGCTACCGCTCACAATTTACCCGTAAATGTCCATTTAGGAAATTTACCTCCTATAAGCAAATTTAAAAAGTCTACTTTACACTATTTTATAGTTTAAAACTTTGCTTGTAAATAGAATAATTAAGCTATTTACAATTTAAACCTTTACATTTTTATAATAATAAAATTTCACATATCTAATAATTTGTGGACATATATTACTATAGGGCAAAAATGGACAAAGTGTACTTTGGATAAAGTAAAATTCCATAGTTTGAGGTTCATTATTTTAAGTAGCAGGAGGGAAGAAAATGGTTAATCATCAAGATGCAATGTATGGTTTGACAAAGGAAGATGTAGATAAAAGACTAAAGACATATGGCTTAAACCAGCTTGAGCAAGCGAATAGAATTTCATCTATTAAAATCTTTTTATCCCAATTTAATGATTTCATTGTATGGGTTTTAATAGGAGCAACTATTTTATCCGGAATTATGGGAGAAAAGGCTGATGCAATTACAATTTTAATAATTATAATTATGAATGCCATTCTAGGTTTTGTTCAGGAATTTAAAACGGAAAAATCCTTGGAGGCTCTAAAAAAACTTGCAGCTCCTACCGCAAAGGTAATTAGAGAAGGAAAAGTACAAGTAGTAAATGCAGAATTTTTAGTACCAGGTGATTTAGTTATACTGGAAAGTGGAGATAGGGTACCAGCTGACTGCATTATACTTCAATATAGCAATGTAATGGTGGATGAGTCGCTTTTAACTGGTGAATCCCTTGGGGTAAACAAGAGTGACAAAGATAAAGAAAATAATTTATATATGGGAACTATAGTGCTTACGGGAAAGGCAACTGCTAAAGTATTACAAACTGGTATGAAAACTGAAATGGGAAAAATAGCAGGTATGCTTCAAAGTATTGAAAATGAAGTATCACCATTAAAACTAAAACTAGCCTCTCTTGGCAAAATACTTGTAGTTTTATGTGTAATAATTTGTATAGTTGTTACTTTGACAGGTATATGGAGAGGACAAGATAAGTATCAGATGTTTCTATCAGGTGTTAGCTTGGCAGTTGCTGCGATACCAGAAGGACTAGCAGCTATTGTTACTGTGGCACTAGCTCTTGGAGTGTCAAGAATGCTTAAGAGAAATGCGCTAGTTAGAAAACTTCCTGCAGTTGAGACTTTAGGATGTACCTCAGTTATATGCAGTGATAAGACAGGTACATTAACTCAAAATAACATGACTGTTAAAGCACTGTACTTTAATAACAATTTATACAATTATGATAAGGAAAGGGTTCCTGAAAATTTAGTTTTAAAAAAGGCTTTTACCTTCTGCAACGATTGTAATTTGGATTTAAAAGAAAATAATATTCAAAAGAGTCTTTTAGGTGACCCAACTGAAACAGCTTTAATAAAGGCATTTTTTAATGATACAAAATCCTATAATACTTTTTTAAATACTGGAAGCAGAGTATTTGATTTGCCATTTGATTCAAACAGAAAAATGATGTCTGTAGTTATAAGAGAGTCTGGCAGAGAGTGCTGTTATGTAAAAGGGGCTCCTGAAAGAATAATAGATAGATGTAAATATGTTTTAGATAGCGGAGAAGTAAAACCGTTAACCCCTATATATAAGCAAAAAATTCTTATAGCAGTAGAAAATATGTCTTATAAGGCTTTAAGGTGTATCGCAGCAGCGTATAAGGATAAAAATATTGTAAAAAATAGCAGTCTTGAAAATGATTTGATATTTATTGGGGTTGCAGGAATAATAGATCCCCCAAGAAAAGAAGTTAAAGATGCAGTATTGGAATGTAAGATAGCTGGCATAAAACCAGTAATGATTACTGGAGATCATAAAAATACTGCTTATGCTATAGGTAAGGAATTAGAAATATGCAAGGATGAAAGTGAAGTACTTACTGGAGAAGATTTAGATAAGATAAATGATAAAGATTTAGTTAAAGTGGTAGGAAATGCTACTATATTTGCTAGAGTTAGTCCAAACCATAAGCTAAGAATAGTAAAAGCATTTAAGAATAGAAACCAAATAGTAGCAATGACTGGTGATGGAGTAAATGATGCTCCTGCTGTAAAGGAAGCAGATATCGGTATTTCTATGGGTATATCAGGCACTGATGTAACCAAAGAAGCTTCATCCATGATTCTTCTGGATGATAACTTTGCTACAATAGTGGCCGCAGTAGAAGAAGGAAGGGTAATATATGATAACATAAGAAAGTTTATAAGATACCTTCTTTCCTGTAACCTTGGAGAGGTATTAACTATGTTTTTAGCTTCTATGTTCTATTTAGATACACCTCTTCTTCCAATACAAATATTATTTGTAAACTTACTTACAGATGGGCTTCCGGCTATAGCTCTTGGTGTTGACCCCGCTGATAAGGACATAATGTATCAAAAACCTAGAGAAAAGAATGAACATATATTTGCAAGAGGACTTACAGAAAAGATATTAATAAGAGGCAGCTTGATAGGAATTTGTACGGTGCTGGCATTTATAATGGGAAGATACTATAATATGGATTTAAAAGCCTGTAGAACTCTAGCACTAGGAACACTAATTATGTCTCAATTGATACATGTTTTTGAATGTAGATCAGAAAAACATTCAATTTTTGAGATAAAGCTATTTACAAATATGTACTTAGTAGGTGCAGTGCTTATTTCGATAACAATGCTCAACTTAGTTCTCTATGTACCATTTTTACAGAATGTATTCCATACGGTAGCATTAGGCTTTGGACAATGGATGATAGTTATATTCTTTTCAGGTATAATATCTTTCATTAATAGTGTTTATTTGTATATGCAAAGAAGATAATTATTAAATTAGGTGTAAAAAATCCCTTGTATTCTTGATACAAGGGATTTTTTATTATGAATTATTTATATCTTCTAACTTGTTGAACCTTTTGAGTTTTGCCTTCAACAGGAACTAAATCTTTCTTTGTGCTTAGGTTTCTTACATTCATAATTGAAAGCATTTCTCTATTTTCTTTACCTTTTTTGCCCTTAAGTCCTTGTATTACGACTAAGTTACCTTGCGTTATACTAATAAAGTTAGGTTTTTTAAACCATTTGTTTCTTTTATACATACATTTAACTATTGACTTACTTCTATCTGGTCTAACTAGAATAGTAACTCTTAATTTATGGAAAATCCATAGGACAGTTTTTTCTTCTACTTTAACAGAAACTACATTTCCTTGAACTTGAGTTATTCTGTCACCATATTTTTTTAAATAAGAATCTGTATAAACCTTGGAAAACTTTTCTTTAAAACTCATATATATAACTCCTTTTCAATGAATTTATTTATAAATTCAAATAATCTAAATAAGGCCATTATTATAATAATATTATTTATGGCATTTTTATGTATATTATATCACAGTGTCCAGTTATTTAAAATATATAATTTTTAAAATATATATTTATAGTTTTGCCCATAAATTCTTAATTATATGAAATAAATAAATTTATAAGAAATTATATTAAGATAAATAACTTAACTAAAAATTTTATTTGTGATATCATAATTATGAGAGTATGAAAGTAATTATGTCGAATTTACTCAACTTAGAAAGGCGGGAGAGGAAAATGTGTTTAGGAATTCCTTTAAGAGTCATCTGCATTAATGGTAATACAGCTGTTGGAGAAATGAATGGAATTGAAAGAAAGATAAGAATAGATTTAGTTCCAAACGTTAAGCTAGAGAACTATGTTATGGTACATGCAGGTTTTGCAATAGAAATTATTGATTATGAAGCTGCTAAGGAAACGTTGGATATAATGAAGGAACTAGAGGAAAGTTTAGAACAAAATAATAGATAATTTGATATAAATTTTGATATGTATATCTTAAATGAGCTTATGCATTTAGAAAGGGATAGATATGGAAAGTGCAGTTTTAAATGAAGTATTAAAAAAGATAGAAGAGATCAATAAGTTTCAGAATAACATTAGTATTATGGAGATTTGTGGTACTCATACTATGGCTATAAGTAAGTATGGAATCAGGGATTTGCTTAATAAAAATATAAATCTGGTATCGGGACCAGGGTGTCCAGTTTGTGTAACTCCAAGTAACTATTTAGATTATGTTTATGATTTATCACTTGAAAAGGATGTTATTATAGCTACTTATGGAGATATGATTAGGGTACCTGGGAGTTCACCAGCTAGGACTCTAGAAAAGGCTAGAGCTCTTGGTGCTGCTGTGAAAATGGTCTATTCAAGTATAGATGCAGTAGAGCTTGCAGCAGAAAATAGAAACAAAAAGGTAGTTTTTCTAGGAATAGGCTTTGAAACTACAACGCCTGCAACAGTAGTTGCAATAAAGGAAGCAGAAAGACAAAAGCTTGATAACTTTTATGTGCTGTCGCTTCACAAGCTTGTTGAGCCCGTTATGAAGGTTTTACTTGAAGATAAGGAACTCAATATACAAGGATTTTTACTGCCAGGTCATGTAAGCGTTATCTTGGGGGAGGAAGGCTTTAAATTTCTAAATAACTATGAATGTAGTGGTATAATAGCAGGCTTTGAAATGAAAGAAATAGTAGATGCACTTTATGAAATAGTAAAGTCCATAGAAAGCAATGAATATACAGTAAAAAACTGTTATAAATCAGTTGTAAGAAAGCAGGGTAATGCTGTAGCCAAAGATATGTTTAAAGAGGTATTTGAAGTAAGAGATGATTATTGGAGAGGACTAGGGCTAATTAAGGAAAGCAGCCTAAAGCTTAATGAAACTTATAAAAAATATGATATTGAAAAAATATATCCTCTTAAGTATAAGGAAGAAAAATCATCAGGCTGTAGGTGTGGGGATGTTCTGAAGGGGCTTATTAAGCCTTGTGAATGTGGAAATTTTGGGAAGGTATGTGTTCCAGAAAATCCATTGGGTCCATGTATGGTATCTAGTGAAGGAAGTTGTTCTGCATACTATAAATATGATAGAAATAATATTAAACTTTAATGTTTTTATAATATAGTGAGAAGGTGCGCTAATGATAAAGGATGAATTTGTGACTATGTCATTTGGTAATGGAGGTAAAAAAACCTCTGCTTTTATTGATAATGTAATTTTACCGAGCTTTAATAACAAGGAACTTAATAGCCTTGGAGACGGTGCTGTTTTGGATGTATCTGGAAGTATTGCTTTTTCTACAGATAGCTTTGTAATTGATCCTTATATATTTCCTGGTGGGGATATTGGTAAGCTAAGTGTGTGTGGGACAGTAAATGATCTATTGATGTGCGGTAGTATTCCTAAATATCTAAGCCTTTCCTTAATAATTGAAGAGGGGTTTAGCTTAAAGGAGCTTGAACATATAATTACTTCTTTAAGTAAAACTGCTGAAAAGGCAGGAGTTAAAGTTGTAACAGGGGATACAAAAGTAGTTGACAAGGGACATGGACATGGAATTTATATTAATACAGCAGGTATTGGACAAAGAGTAGAAGGTATTGATTTAGGAAAGTCAAGAATTAAAAGTGGAGATAAGGTTATTGTTTCTGGCAGTGTGGGCAATCATGGATTAGCTATTTTATGTGCTAGAGAGAAGCTGTTGGAAGGAAGTCTATACTCAGATTGTACCCCACTAAATGAAGTGGTTTCTACCATATTGAAGTACGGTGATAAGGTTAAAATATTAAGAGACCCTACAAGGGGAGGAGTAGCTACTACTCTTAATGAATTCACGGAGGGAATGGACTTTTCTATAGAGCTTTTAGAAGAAAGTATTCCAGTAGATCCAAGCGTAAGAACAGCAGCTGACCTATTAGGCGTAGATCCTCTTTATAGTGCAAATGAAGGTAAGGTGCTGGTAGTTGTGGATTCAGAATGTGCTGATGATTTGGTTGAGGACTTAAGAAAACATGAAGCTTCTTTTAATGCAGCTGTAATAGGCCAGGTAGTTGATTATCTACAGTCAAAGGTAGTTATAAAGAATCAGCTTGGAATTAGAAAAGTTCTGGATAAATTATCAAATGATTTGCTGCCAAGAATATGTTAAAGAAGGAGAATAAGTTAGTATGCATGAATTGCCCATAACGGAGAGCATAGTTAGAATTTGCTGTGAAGAAGCGGAAAAATACAATGTAAAAAAAGTAAATGAAATTAAAATTAAGGTAGGTGAGCTTTCTGGCCTTGTACCAGAATGCCTGCAATCTTATTTTGATATAGTAAGCAAGGATACTATTATTGAAGGGGCTAAATTAAATATAATTAAAATTCCTGTAACTATGGAATGTACTGAATGTAATGCAAAATTTGAGCTTCTAAAATCACAAGGTAATTGCTGTGAAGTGTGTGGAAGCACCAAATTGAAAATAGTTAATGGAAATGAGTATTATATAGATAGTATGGAGGTCGATGAGGATGGAAATTAAAGTTGTAAGACAGATAATGGAGTGGAATGAAAATTGTCACCAAGAGCTAAGAAATACTTTTGAAGAAAATAATGTTTTAATGATAAATATAATGGGTTCTCCTGGAACTGGTAAAACTACATTTATTACGAATATTATTAATAGCTTAAGCAATGAATATAAAATAGGTATAATTGAGGGTGATATTGCTGGTTCTATTGATGCTGAAAAAATAGCAGCACTAGGTATACCTGTTGTACAGCTTAATACTGAGGGCGCATGTCATATAGAAGCAATGTCAATAAAAAATATGCTTCAATACTTTGATTTAAAGGATTTAGATATTTTAATAGTAGAGAATATAGGAAATCTTGTTTGCCCCGCTGAATTTGACATTGGAGATGAGCTAAAGATAGCACTTTTAAGCATACCTGAGGGTGATGATAAAGTTGAAAAATATCCGCTTATGTTTACTAGAGCAAATGCACTAGTAATGACAAAATACGATATGTTACAATACTTTAAGTTTGATGAAAAAAGAGTAGTTGATAACGCTAAAAACAATAATCCTGATATTGAAATATTTAAAGTTAATAGTGTTAAAGGTGATGGAATGCCTGAATTTATAGAATGGATAAAAAGCTACTTAAACAAATAAAAAATAATCTTAAAGCGATGTTATATATTTAAATAGTAATCTTTGAACTGCGTATTTACGCAGTTTTTTTTATTTTGTAATAATATTGTTCCTAAAATCCAATTTTTAGAATATTAATATAGTAAGTCATATTTTTTGAAGAAGGCAGTAATGGCCTTAAAAATTATGCTCCTAGTAAATCATGAAGGGAGGAATAGTATAGTGAAAAGACAGTTAACTGCTAATGATATTGTATATAAGTTCGAATTTGAAAACATAGATTATAGAAATGAACTTGAGCATATACCGGAGTATAGCAGCGTTTATGAAAAGATTAAGGAAACTATAGATATAGAAAGGTCAGGTTATAACATTTATCTTATTGATGATTTTTCAAAGGATAAATTAAGAAATATAATAAATTTTATCGAGGGAAATTTTGAAAAGAAAAGTTCGCCTAAGGATATTTGCTATGTAATAAAAGAAGATATAAAACATCCTAAAGTTCTTTTTTTACCCGCTGGCAAGGGGAATGAATTAAAAGGAATGGTTGAAAAAATACAGAGTTCCTTTGCTGACTCAGCTTTCGAATTTTACAATTCAACAAACAATAAGGAAAAAGAGGAGATTATAGATTTTATTCAAAAAAGACGTAATGAATTAATGAGTAAGCTGGATAAAATGGCTGAGGACTTTGGATTTGAAGTAAAAGTTACAAATTCAGGCTTTGCATTTATTCCCGTAAAAGCTGGAGAGGAAATGAAAGAAAGGGAGTACGATGACTTAAACGAAGAACAGAAAAGTGATATGTTAAGTAAAGTGAGTATATTAAAGAATAATGCTCAGGATATATTAGAACAATTAAAGGATATTGAAGTAACTGAACTTGAGAAAATCAAAGCATTAATGAAGAAGCATTTTTGCGACGAAATAAAAGAGCTAGAGGCTGAATACAATAATGGATTTAGTGAGAATGGAGATATAGTTGAATATTTAGATTATGTATGCAGTAATATTGAACAGGGGCTTATTGATATTTACTCTATAAATTACGAAGAAGATGAAGAAAAAATAAATGAAGTAATTTATAAATTTGATGTAAATGTACTTGTAGATAATGAAAAAAACAAAAATCCAATGGTTATTTTTGAAGAAGATCCTTGTGTAGATAAATTGCTTGGTAATATAGAATATGAAAATCGTAATAATACTTACTCTACGGATGTAAGCCTAATAAAATCAGGTTCTTTGCTAAGGGCAAATGAAGGATGTTTAATTATAAGAGCAAATAGTCTCCTTGCAAATCCTAATGCATATTATTATTTGAAAAAATCTCTTATTAGTGAAAAAATAGATTTAGACTATAACAGGGGATATCTAGAACTACTTTCGCTAAATGGATTAAAGCCAGAACCAATAAATATAAAAGAAAAGGTAATTTTAATAGGGGATTATGAGACTTATGATTTGTTATACAATTATGATGAGGATTTTAAAAAGCTATTTCCTATAAGAGCTGAATATGAACCAATTGTTGATATAAATGAAGCTACTAAGGTGGCTTTATTAAAAAATATTCACAAGGTTATTAAGGAAAATAATTTATTAAATATTGAAGATGGTGCAGTAAAAGAGATAGCTAAATATCTTTCTAGAAAAGCAGAAGACAAGAGTAAAATATATTTTGATGGTATTGAATTAAGTAAAATTTTGATAATGTCCAGTAATAGAGTGAGAGGAAAAGGAGAGAAACTAGTTAAAGCTGAAGATATCAAAGCTGTGGCATATTCCGAGGAACTGATTGAAAAGAGCATAATGGAGAGCTTTAGCAGCAAAAAAATGTATATTAGTGTGAATAATAAAGTGGCAGGTCAAGTAAACGGACTTTCAGTAATAGATACAGGGTATTTTTCGCTTGGAAAGCCAATAAGAATCACCTGTACTTGTTATAATGGTGACGGTAGTATAATAGATATTCAAAAGGAAAGCAATTTAAGTGGAAGTATTCACAGTAAATCAATCAATATTTTAAGAGGCTATTTAAGCAGAATAGTGAATAGCTACAATAAGCTTCCTGTAGATTTTCATTTGTGTTTTGAACAGCTTTATGGCAAGATTGATGGTGATAGTGCATCAGTGGCTGAAATAGTTTGTATGATTTCTGCGCTTACTAAACTTCCCATAAGACAAAATATTGCAGTCACAGGGTCTATAAATCAATTTGGAGAGGTGCAGCCTATTGGAGGAGTTAATGAAAAAATAGAAGGCTTTTTCAAAACCTGCAAAGCCGTAGATACCATAGAAGGTAAGGGAGTGCTGATTCCTTATTCAAATAAGGATGACTTAGTATTAAGTGGAGAAGTAGAAACAGAAATAGAAAAGGGTGCATTTACTATATATACTATGGAAACTGTGGAGGATGCTATAGAAGTATTAATAGGCACTGAAAAGATAAAATATGATGATGTTATAAACATTATGGAAAAGGAAATAAAAAAATATAGTTCAAAATCATAAAAAAGATGCCTTAAAAGGCATCTTTTTTATACATTAAATCTAAAGTTAACTACATCACCATCTTGCATAACATATTCTTTACCTTCAAGACGGAAAAATCCTTTTTCCTTAGCAACAGCTTCAGAACCGCATTCAATAAGCTTATCATAGGTTATAATTTCTGCCCTTATAAATCCACGTTCTATATCTGTGTGTATCTTACCGGCTGCTGCTGGAGCTTTTGTACCATTTTTAATTGTCCATGCTCTAACTTCTTGAACCCCTGCAGTTAAAAAGCTCATTAGCCCAAGTAGTTTGTAGCTGGAATGAATAAGCTTATCAAGGCCTGTTTCAGTTAAACCATACTCACTAAGCATTTCAAGCTTTTCTTCATCCTCTAATGCAGATAATTCTTCTTCTAGTTTAGCACAGATAGTGACTACCTCTGAGTTTTCGTTCTTTGCATATTCTATAACCTTTTTAACTAGGTCATTTTCGAGATTTCCTGAAACTACATCATCCTCAGATACATTAGCTGCATAAAGTACAGGCTTAGAAGTTATAAGAAAAAATCCTTTTACTAATTCTTCTTCATCAGAAGTAAATTCCATGGTTCTTACAGGTTTGCCGCTTTCAAGCTGAATTTTTATCCTCTCCATTAAAGCCAACTCTTCTTTAGCCTTTTTGTCTCCGGATCTTGCTAGCTTTACAGCCTTTTCAATTCTTCTTTCTAATACTTCTAAATCAGCAAATATTAATTCTAAGTTTATCGTCTCTATGTCTCTTATTGGGTCTACAGAACCATCAACGTGTACTACATTACCGTCTTCAAAGCATCTTACAACATGAACTATAGAAGCAACTTCTCTTATATGTGAAAGGAACTTATTACCAAGGCCCTCACCTTTGCTTGCTCCTTTTACTAGTCCAGCGATATCATAAAATTCAATATTAGCATATACTTTTTTCTTTGATGAGTACATTTGTTCTAGTACATCTAGTCTTTTATCAGGTACATTAACAACTCCTACATTTGGTTCAATTGTGCAGAAGGGATAGTTTGCAGATTCTGCACCAGCTTTTGTTATAGCATTAAACAATGTGCTTTTTCCAACGTTAGGAAGTCCTACTATTCCAAGCTTCATTAGTTTACATTCCTTTCTTAATTAGCTTATTACTTTAATTTCTTAATAAATTATACTCTACACCATGTAGTATTTCAAGAAGGAATACTATATTACAGTTTAAATTAACTGTTTATGTATTTAATTACAATATAAGGAAATAGCTGTGAAACAGATATTTATAAATAATATAACAAGAAATAATTTTTTTAAATTATATTAAAAATTTACTTTAATTAGAAGGAATTTCATAATTTATATAGAATTATATAATAAAGTGGTTTAAAGTGGATGAAAGTGGAGTGAAAATACTAAAAGAGGTGTAAAATGTTTATAGGTGAGTATCAACATGCCATAGATACTAAAAACAGAATGATTATACCCTCAAAGTTTAGAGATGAATTAGGTAGTAATTTCATTTTAACTAAAGGTTTAGATGGATGTTTGTACGCATTCACTATAAACGAATGGAAGGTCCTTGAGGAAAAGCTTAAATCACTTCCACTAACAAGTAAGGATGCGAGAGCTTTTGTAAGATTTTTTTTCTCAGGAGCTAATGAAATTGAAATAGATAAGCAAGGAAGAGCACTTATTCCTCAAACTCTTTTAGAATATGCTCAAATAAAAAAGGATATAGTAAGTATAGGAGTATCTACAAGAATTGAGGTTTGGAGTAAAGAAAAATGGGAAGAATATAATAACTCAGATATAGATTTTGATGATATAGCAGAAAAGATGAGCCAACTTGGAATATAGTGCTGTAAAGGAGAATATGTATGGATTTTAAACATGTATCAGTGCTTCTTAATGAATGTATAGATGCTTTAAATATAAAAGAAGATGGGATATACGTAGACTGCACGCTTGGGGGAGCAGGGCATTCTAGTGAAATCGTAAAGAGACTATCCCCAAAAGGAAAGCTTATAGGCATAGATCAAGATAAAAATGCTTTAGAAGCCTCTAAAAAAAGATTGGCAGAATACGATAATGTTATATATGTACATAATAATTTTTATAATATAAAAGAAGTGCTTGATGAACTGAACATTGAGGGAGTAGATGGAATACTCATGGACCTTGGAGTATCTTCTCATCAGTTGGATGAAGGAGAAAGAGGCTTTAGCTATATGAAGGATGCTCCACTTGATATGAGAATGAACAGAGATAGTAATTTTTCTGCATACAATGTTATAAATAATTATAGTGAAGAAGAATTAACTAGAGTTATAAGAGATTTTGGAGAAGAAAAGTTTGCAAGGCGTATTGCTAAGTTCATTGTTGATAGAAGAGGTGAAAAGCCTATAGAAACAACATATGAGTTGGTAGACATAATAAAAGCTGCAATACCCGCAAAAGCTAGAAGAGAAGGGCCGCATCCAGCTAAGAGGACTTTTCAAGCTATAAGGATTGAAGTCAATAATGAACTTGGTATATTGGATAGAGCCATAGAAGACGGTGCAGCAAAACTTAATAAGGATGGAAGGATTGCTGTAATAACCTTTCATTCTCTAGAAGATAGAATAATCAAAAATAAATACAAACAATTAGAAAATCCATGTACTTGCCCAAAGGAATTTCCGGTATGTATATGTGGGAAAAAGCCAGAAATTAAGATTATAACTAGAAAACCTATTGAACCTTCTGAGATTGAAGTGGAAGAAAATCCAAGAAGCAGAAGCGCTAAGCTGAGAGTAGCTGAGAAAATATAGTTCTAATTTAATGGTGGGGTGAATAAATTGGTAATGAAGGATGATAAAAATAGATATATAAACGGAAACACTGTATTAGTGCCTGACTATACACCAGAGAGAAAAAAAGATAAAGAAGAATACGAAAAGCTGAAAAAGGCCAGAGAAGAGAGGCTTAATCAGAAAAAGGCTAAGAGTTTAAAGGATAAGAAGAATACTTTAATCTGCATTGTTGCCTCTTTTGCAGTATGTCTATTATTAATAAGTAGATATACTACTATGTACAGCATGGAAAAGGAACTATCAAAAGTTAAAGTTGAAATTAATACCGTAAATGTAGAAAATGAAAGCTTGAATTTGGCCTTGCTAAAGGAAAGTAATCTTCAGCATATAGAGGAAGTAGCTACAAATAAGCTGCATATGATGAAAGTTGACAAGAACAATGTAATATACGCTGACCTATCTAAAGATAATTTTGGTAAAACCGCGAATGAAGAAAAGAAAACTGCACAGGAGAATATAATAGAAAAGATAAAAAATATATTATTCTAGTGGAGGTATTAAGTTGGCGGAAAAACAATACAGGGATAAGGTTATAATAAGAAAAAGGATGCTGATTATTTTTGGCATACTTTTTATTTTGTTTTTTTTGTTAACTAACAGATTAGGGTATTTAATGATTGCACAAGCTGAAAAGCTAAACAAGCTTGCAACAGAACAGTGGACAAGTGAGGTTAAAATTGATGCTAAAAGGGGCAGAATTTTAGATAGAAATGGCTCAGAACTCGCTGTAAGTGCTAATGTTTTTAGAATAGACTTGGATCTTAATACCATTAGAAGTCATGATGAGAAGAATATGAGCAAGGAAGAAATAGCAAACAAGCTTGCATCAGCACTTAATATGGATCCCCTAGAAGTACTCAAGAAATTAGATACAAAACTGTCAAGTGGACTTCCTGCAGGAGCAAGTACACTTGCAAGAAGAATTGAAAAGGAACAGGCCGATAAAGTTAGAGATTTAGGACTTAGAGGAGTTTTAATATCATCAGATACTAAGCGTTATTATAAAAATGGTGATTTTTTATCTCAAGTTTTGGGACATACTACCTCTGACGGCATAGGGCTAACAGGAGTTGAGAAGCAGTATGATACCATACTAGCAGGCATTCCAGGAGTGCGTATAGCTGAAACGGATAACAAGAGTAAGGTTCAGCCCTATACAATTTCAGACTATACTAAACCTATAGATGGGAAAGATTTAGTTTTAACCATAGATGAAATAATACAGCAGTTTTGTGAAAAGGCTGCAAAACAGGCATTAAGTGATAACAAGGCAAAAGCAGTTACTATAATTGCTATGAATCCAAATAATGGTGAAATCTTGGCTATGGCAAATGAGCCGGGTTATAACCCAAATGATCCATGGATGAAAGGACAAAACATTTCTCCAGATGATTTACAGAAGATGTGGAGAAACAGAGCTGTTAGTGATACCTTTGAACCAGGTTCCGTATTTAAGGTCGTTACAGCTACAGCAGCTATGTCAGAAAATGTGATAAGTGATAAAGATAAATGGGTTTGTACAGGAAGTTCTAAAATTGCCAATAGAATTATACACTGTTGGAAAAGAACAGGCCATGGAACTGAAAGTTTTGTAGACATACTAAAAAATTCCTGTAACGTTGGTTTTATGGATTTAGGTAAAAGACTAGGAAAAGATAAGCTGTACAAGTATATTGTTAAATTTGGATTTGGACAAAAGACAGGTGTTGATTTACCAGGAGAAGCAAAAGGTATAATCAAAAAACCTGAAAAAATGAATGATGTTGATTTGGCCACAATATCCTTTGGTCAAAGTAATACAGTTTCAGCTATTCAGTATATTACAGGATTAAATGCAATTGCAAATGGTGGTAAACTTATTACTCCACATGTAATGAAAGATATAACACATACAGAAAATAATACTACTGTTGTGGATAAGCAGTATAATGACTATAATATAAGAAATGTTTTAGATGAAAATACTGTTAAAACACTAAGAGGATATCTTGAAAAAGTAGTATCTGAAGGTGGAGGGAAAAATGCATATATTCCGGGATACCATATAGCAGGAAAGACTGGTACTGCTCAAAAAGTAAATGGTAGTACAGGCTCTTATGAGGCTGGAAAATATATATCATCCTTCGCAGGCATGGCACCTGCAGAAAATCCTAAAATAACACTTTTTGTTTCCATTGATGAACCTGATCCATCTAATTATTATGCTGGACAAATAACAGCTCCAGTAGCAAAACAGGTTTTCAATGATATATTTAATTATCTTGCAATTGATGTAGATGCTTCTTCAGAGGATATTGCAAAAAGCATGTTAAAAGATGTTATAATACCTGAAGTAAGAGGCTTGAAGAAAGATCAAGCTGTTAAAATACTTAAAGAACAACATTTGGATTATCAATTTGACGGGAACGGTGAATATGTAACAGATATTAATCCTAAGCCAGGCTACAGTGTAAAAGAAGCTTCTAAATTAGTACTTTACACTGGCACTACATCAAACTATAATAAAATTGTAGTTGTTCCAGATTTAAAAGGCTTTAGTAGAGAAAAAGCACAAAATATTTTAGATACATTGGGACTCAAAATTGAGTTCGATGGAGAAGGACTAGTATCGGAACAAAGCATTTCTCCACTTGAACAAGTAAGTAAAGGAACTACAATTAATATAAAACTAGAACAATTAGGTGATTAGTTAATTACGGCATGCTGTATTACACTAAGTTTAAGATATTTATTTAATTAAATATCTTAAATGTAATTATGCATGCCGAAATTGTGTATAATTAAAATAAAATAAAATTTTAATCACCAATTTAGGGAGTGATATTTATATGAAATTAAAGGAGTTATTAAAAGGTCTAAATTACACTATTTCAAATGGCAGCGAGGATATTGATATTTCAAAGGTAGAATATGATTCTAGAAAAATACTTAAAGGCGATTTGTTTTTTTGCATAGAAGGCTTTAAAGTAGATGGACATAGATTTGCTTCTACCGCTGTTAAGAATGGAGCAGCTGCAATAGTATGCATGCAGGATATAGAGGAAAACTTGCCTTGTACTATCATTAAAGTTAAGGACAGCAGAAAAGCAATGTCGTTGATATCTGCAAATTACTATGAAAATCCTTCAGATAAGTTTAAGCTTATAGGAATAACGGGAACCAATGGAAAGACTACTTCTACTTTTATGATGAAATCTATACTTGAAGAGGCTTCAAAGAAGGTTGGCCTTATAGGTACCATAGCGAATTATATAGGGGATAAAAAAATGCATTCAGAGAGAACAACTCCGGAATCTTTAGAGCTTCAAAAGCTATTTTATGAAATGAATTCAGAGGGTGTTGATTATTGTATTATGGAAGTTTCATCACACTCTTTAAGTCTAGATAGAGTTTACGGTGTGGAATTTTCTGAAGCAATATTTACAAATTTAACTCAGGATCACCTTGATTTTCATAAAACTTTTGAAAACTATTATGAAGCAAAGCTTAAGCTCTTTAGTTCTGCCAAAAATTCAATAATTAACATTGATGATCAATATGGGAAAAGGGTATATGATGATGTTAAAAATAATAAAATAACCTATTCCATTGAAAAAGCTGCAGATATAAAAGCTGAGAACATAAATATACATTCTAGAGGTGCTAGCTTTAATTTAATTTATAAGGGTGATTCTATTAAAGTGAATTTAAATCTACCAGGAAGATATAACATATATAATGCACTTGGAAGTGCTGCTGCCTGCCTAAACGAAGGAGTGTCGCTTGAACATATCAAAGCAGGACTTGAAAAAGTTACTGTACCAGGTCGTTGTGAAATTGTGACTAAAGGATATGATTTAGGGTTTGATGTGATTGTGGATTATGCTCACACTCCAGATGGCTTAGAAAATATTTTGAAAACAGCTAGAGAGTTTACTGAAGGCAGACTTATAAGTGTTTTTGGCTGTGGTGGGGACAGGGATATAACTAAGAGACCTATAATGGGTAAAATAGGTAGTGATTTAAGTGATATTGCTGTAGTAACTTCAGATAACCCTAGAACAGAAGAACCAACTGCAATCATAGAAGATATAGTAAAAGGTATAGAGAAAGATAATTTTGTTGTAGTTTTAAATAGAGCAGAAGCTATTAAAAAGGCTATGTGTTTAGCAGAAAAAAATGATGTGATAGTTATTGCTGGAAAAGGTCATGAAGATTACCAAATTTTAAAGGATAAGGTGATTCATTTTGATGAAAGAGAAATAATAAGAGATATAATAAAGGAGCTGTTTTAATTGGAACACATAACTTTTGATGAAATAATTAATGCCATAGATGGTGAAGAGTATATAAAAAGCAATTACATGGAATATAAAAGTGTCAGTACTGATACTAGAAAAATTCCAAAGGATAGTATTTTTATTGCCTTGAAAGGCGAGAATTTTAATGCAAATAATTTTGTTAAGGAAGCAAGTGAAAAGGGTGCATCACTTTGCATAGTAGACGAAATAAAATTTGATAGTTCTCACTTAAATCCTAATACTTCTATAATTAAGGTTGAGAATACTAAAAAGGCTCTCTTGAAACTTGCAGCTTATTATAGAAAAAAATTAAATTTAAAGGTAATAGGGATTACTGGTTCTACAGGAAAAACTTCCACAAAGGATTTAGTGGCTGCAGCTCTTAGTGGTAAATATAAAGTATTTAAAACTAAAGGAAATTTTAATAATGAAATTGGGCTTCCGCTAATGATATTTCAACTTGATGATAGCTATGATATTGCAGTATTAGAAATGGGAATGAGTAATTTAAATGAAATCCATAACCTTGCAGAGGTTGCTGAACCGGATATAGCTCTTATAACAAACATTGGAGTTTCCCATTTGGAAAATTTAAAAACTAGAGAAAATATTCTTAAAGCTAAAATGGAAATAACAGACTTTTTTAATGAGAAAAGTATTTTAATCATTAATACGGATAACGATTTACTTGCAACTGTTGAAAACAGACTATATTCCGTTTTAAGAACAGGTATAGAAAATGGAAAGGACTTTAAGGCTGTTGACATAAATTTGGACGAAAAGCATATAAATTTTAGAGTAGTGGAAAGTAATTCTTACACTAGTCCTATAATTAACATTGCTATTCCTGGAAAGCATAATATTCTCAATACTCTTTTGGCTATTGGTTGTTCAAGGAGCCTGGGAATGAGCTATGAAGAGATATTAGATGGACTTGAAAATCTTGAAGTTACTTCTATGAGACTGGATATAGTAAGAGGGAATAAATTTACTATTATTGATGACTCATATAATGCAAGTCCTGACTCCATGAGAGCTGCAATAGAAGTACTAGCTACTATTGAGGGTAAGAGAAAAATAGCTGTACTTGGTACTATGAGAGAACTTGGAAATACTTCTTATGATCTGCACAAGGAAATAGGTGAATATGCTAAAATAAAAGGTATTGATTATATCTATACCGTAGGTGAATACAGTGAAGCATATTTAGCTGGATTCAGTAATAGTAATAATTCAAAGAATTTTAATAACATTGAAGAAGTTATTGAACACATTAAGGATATAGTATCCATAGAAGATGTTATACTTGTAAAGGCATCTAGAAGTATGAAGTTTGAAAATATAGTTAATAATCTAAAGATGATAAATTGCTAAAAAGGAGATATTATTATGGACAAAGTGGTTTATTCTGTTATAATTGCATTTATTATTACCACATTACTAGGACCGGTATTTATACCTTTACTGCATAAGCTTAAATTTGGACAAAATATAAGAGAGGAAGGTCCTAAAAGCCATCAGAAAAAGGCTGGAACGCCAACTATGGGAGGCTTGATATTTATAATAGCATCCTGTATTACAATGGCAATTATTATACGAAAACCAAGTGATGAGGCCATGATAGCTCTATATGCATTTGTTGCCTTTGGTTTTATTGGTGCTCTAGATGACGGCTTAAAGATTATACATAAAAAGAATTTAGGGCTTAAAGCTTATCAAAAGATGCTGCTTCTATTAATAGTGTCTGGATTCTTAGCCTACTATGCAGCAAAGAATCCTAACGTTGGTACAAGTATATTTATACCTTTCTCTAAAATGAGCATTAATCTAGGAGTTTGGTACATTCCATTTATAATTATCTATTTCGCTGCAACTACCAATGCAGTTAATTTAACAGATGGATTAGATGGACTTGCTACTACTATTACATTATTAGTAATGACTTTTTTTTCTTTAGTAAGTTTTGGAATGTCACATTACACATTATCGCTATTTTGTGCAGTTATAGCAGGAGCACTTTTAGGATTTTTAAGATACAATGCTTTTCCTGCAAGAGTTTTTATGGGAGATACAGGATCCCTTGCATTAGGAGGAGCAGTAGCAGCAGTAGCTATGATATTAAAATTACCATTATTGGTTATAATAGTAGGTGGGATATATGTTGCTGAAGCTTTATCAGTTATTATTCAGGTAACTTCCTTCAAGCTTACTGGGAAAAGAGTATTTAAAATGAGTCCGCTTCATCATCATTTTGAACTTTCAGGATGGCATGAAACAAAGGTAGTAGCTACTTTTGCAATTGTAACTGTTCTTTTATGCTTAATAGCATTTTTGTCCTTACCAGCAATTATTTAGGAGGATAGATTATGAGCAAACCCAAAATCAAAATGGGGCCAATTGATTTTCTTTTGTTTTCAACTGTTATGATACTAGTAGCCATTGGCGTTGTAATGGTATTTAGTGCAAGCTCCTACAGTGCATTTTATAATAACGGAGACAGTATGCTCTATCTAAAAAAACAAGGCATTTCTGCCGTTATAGGGCTTGTAGCTATGTTTTTTATGATAAAGCTCGATTATCATAAAATTAAAAAATATACTAATTTTATCATGTTAATTTCAATAATATTACTATTTGCTGTTTTTGCTTTTCCATCTATTAATGGAGCAAAAAGGTGGATACCACTTCCAGGCTTTTCGCTTCAACCATCAGAACTAGCAAAATATGTGGTAGTATTATATATGGCTAAAAGTATTGAATCAAAGGGTGAAAAAATTAAAAGCTTTACTTATGGGATTTTGCCATATCTATTAGTGTCGGGATTTTTTGCTGGACTGGTACTGGCAGAAAAAAATCTAAGTATTGCTACTGTTATTTTATGTGTAACCCTGATTATTTTATTTGTTGCAGGAGCAAGATGGATTCACTTTTTTGAGCTTTTGGGAACGGTAGTTGCTTTTGGAGTAACTTTTATTCTAATAGAGCCATATAGAATGGATAGATTAATGAACTTTAGAAATCCATGGGCTAAGCCAAAGACTGAAGGATATCAGCTTATACAATCGCTCCTTGCATTAGGTTCAGGGGGAATATGGGGTGTAGGTCTCGGTAAGTCAAGACAAAAGTGCTATTATATACCTGAACCTCATACAGATTTCATATTCGCAGTAATAGGTGAAGAACTAGGGTTAATAGGATGTACATTAATTGTTATACTGTTTTTGGCTCTCATTTGGAGAGGTGTTAGAACCGCAATAAGAGCAAAGGATACTTATGGGACACTGCTTGCTATTGGTATTACTTCTGTAATAGCAATTCAAGCTATTATAAATATAGCCGTTGTAACTGGATCAATGCCTGTAACAGGAGTTCCGCTGCCCTTCATTAGTAATGGAGGCTCGTCGCTGCTATTTAACCTAATGGCAATGGGGATACTTCTTAATATTTCAAGACAATGTAATAGCTGATGTAAAATTATAGCATTGCAACTGCAATGCTATAATTTATGTTAATAAAAATATTTTTGCAAAAAAGTTGTTAGATAAACAATATTTTCATTAATTCTTAAGAAAAATTATAATGAATTTAGTCCTATTAAGTGGTATTATTATATATATAATGTAAAAGCATAAGGTGTGATTAAATTTGAACAATAATTCTATTGCTACAAAAAATGAGTTAATCGCAGTCAGAAGAAAAAGAAGACTGAAAAAAAGAGTTTTTATGTTAATGGTGCTGCTTATTGCCACTTTAATAACTTTAGCATTAAAGTTGACATACTTTAATATAAAAACTATACAAGTTACTAACAACTTTAATTTGACAGCGAATGAAATAATTAAGACGTCAGGTATATTTAAAGATAATAATATCTTTTATGTAAGTTTTAGAAAAAGTAAAGAGAATTTATTATCAAATCCATATGTATTGGACGTAAATTTAAAAAGAAAACTTCCATCTACTATAATAATAGATGTAAAGGAAAGAAATGCTGTCTTTTATATTAGTGCTGATAATAAGTTGTATGTAGTAGATAAAGATGGAGTTGTATTAGAAGAAAAAGGCAGTATAGCTGGAATGAAGTTAACCAAGCTTGATGGTGTGAGTAAGGATGCCATAAAGGTTGGAAAACAATTAGTTCTAGACGACTCGAGAAAAATAGATGTTATAAGGAATATTACAGAACTATTATCAGTAAATAACAGTGGAATTGTGATGACAAGTTTAGATATAAGTGACATTATTAGTTTAAAGGCTTATTACGGCAATATGTGTGTTAAACTTGGAAGTGGGGAAAATCTAAAGAATAAGCTTAATAAAGCTAAAAGTATAATGGATTCCAATAAAGATTTGATTAGTGCTAAGGGTTATATTGATGTTGGATTTGAAGGAAATCCAGTTGTCTTTATCGAAAAATAACTATGAGTTGTAAATGCGACTTTTCTAGTTTTTGTTAAAAAAATTAGTTAATTAGCATGCTGAAAAATATTTTAATTGTGGAATAATTCATGTTTTGTAATAAAGGAGGAAGTCTAGATGGGGAAATATAGATCGCAAATTACTGTTGCACTAGTTTGTTGTATATTGGGCTTTATGCTCAGTTACCAATTTAAAATGCTAAATAAAAGGGAAAAATTAGTTGGTACTAGCAAAAATACAACTGAAGTAACAGCTGAAATAGAGCAATATAAAAAGCAAAAAGAAACACTTGAAAAAAGTGTTAGTGATTTACAAGCAAAGGTAAAAAAATATGAAGATGCAGCAGCAAATAAGGATGAAACAACTAAGAACATTCTTGATGAACTTGAAAATACAAGAATGTTAATTGGAAGTACAGATGTACAAGGACAGGGGATTACAGTTTACATTACTCCAGTAACTAAGCTTACAGGGACTGATATGGATGAAAGAATAACAGACAGACATCTGGTTTATGTGGTAAATGAACTTAGATTTGCTGGAGCTGAGGCTATTTCCATAAATGACTATAGAGTTACAGCTATGACTGGAATAAGAAACTCAGGAAATCTTATTAAGATGAATGAAAATGATATGATTTCTCCATCAAAGAGAATTACTATTAAAGCAATAGGAGACAAGAATTTACTGTACAGTGCATTGAGCTTTCCAGAAATTTTTAACGATTTTAAAAGTTTTAGCGATATAAAAATTGAAAAGTCAGATAGTATTAAAATAGGTAAGTATAATCAAACTCTAAAAACTGAGTTTGCAAAGCCAGTAAAATGATTTTGAGGTGATATTATGATTGGTATTTTAGGTTTACTTGTAGGAATTATAATAGGAATAGTCTGGAATATAAATATTCCGGAAAAATTTTCACCATATATGTCTGTGGCTATACTGGCATGTTTGGATTCAGTATTTGGTGCTATTAGAGCAGCTCTTTCTAAAAACTTTCGAGCAGATATATTCATATCTGGATTTTTTGGAAATGCAGTGTTAGCTGCTGCTTTAGCTTATCTTGGAGATAAGATGGGAGTACCAATATACTTAGCCGCTGTTATTGTATTTGGTGGTAGAGTATTTGACAACTTTGCAATAATAAGAAGATTAATTCTAGAAAAGGCTAAATCACACAATGAGGTGGTAAAATGAAAACCAACGAAGCTAGCGTGTTTGTTTTTATGGCTTCGGTTATCATTGGAATACTAATTTCATTAAATATCAATTTTAATAGAGATTATAACAGAGTTTTTTTAAGTGCTCAGCAATATCAAGATGCATACAACGATCGAAACAAGCTTATAAATGATATAAGTTCTCTACAAAAACAATATGATGATTATAATACTAAGCTGAATAAGTATAAATATGGAGATAAAAATCAGCATCAAGTACTTAGTGAAATGGAATCTGAATTGTTAAAAAACAAGATGTCACTTGGTACTGTGGATGTTGAAGGGCAAGGTATAAAAATCACTTTAAGTGATGCCAGTACAGAATTTGATAATAATCAGATTGACTATGAATTTCGGGTTATTCATAACACAGATATGATACAGGTAATAAATGATTTGAAAAATTCGGGTGCTGAGGCTATTTCTATTAATGGTCAGAGAATCATAGATAGATCTGAAATAATATGTGATGGCCCTTTTTTAAAAGTTAATGGAGTAAAGATTCCAGGTCCATTTACTATTTATGCTATTGGAAAATCAGAGGTTTTAAAGAATTATATGTTGTTAGATGATAATTATATTGAGCAGATACTATTACCAAGAAACATTAACGTTGATATAATAGAACTCGATAAAGTAAAGATTCCAGCCTATGAAGGTATAATAGATGGCGAATACCTTTCAAGTAAAAAATAATTATAATTAAATTGCAAATAACCTTTTATATTAATCGGTGTTAAATTATGTCGTTTATTAATATAAAAGGTTAATTTAAATCAATTTAATTTTAAAATTGAAGGATTTTTGTATTTTATGAAGAATACATATAATGTAGATTGTGGAAATCAAAATTTGGATATAATATATAAGTAATGAATTTTGATGAGATAATTAATTTCAGAAGGATTATTTTTGTCACTTCTATAAAAAAGGAGACGGTATAATTGGCAATTGTAGACAATGTAGTTAGTGTACAAAAGAATATACCTTCAAATGTTACACTTATAGCGGTGTCTAAAACTAAGAGCATTGAAGAAATGAAGGAAGTCTACAGCACTGGTATAAGAGATTTTGGAGAAAATAAGGTACAAGAACTTACTTTTAAGATAGGTGAGTTTTATGATGATGTAAGATGGCATTTCATTGGACACTTACAACGAAATAAAGTAAAATATATTGTAGGAAAAGTTTCACTAATTCATACCCTTGATAGTTTAAGACTGCTTGAAGAAATTGAAAAGCAATATAAAGCTAGTGGGCTTACTGCAGAAGTTTTAATTGAGATAAATATTGGGAGAGAAGAAAGCAAATCTGGAATTTATATTGAACAAATCGATGAAATTATTGAAGCTTGTGAAAAGTGCAGTAATGTTAAAGTCAAAGGTCTTATGGCAATAATTCCTAAGGGTAATGAAGCAGAATGCAGAGAATATTTTAGCAGAATGAAGCAGCTTTGGGATAAACTTGGACAAAGGAACTATGAAAACATAGAAATGAAATATTTGTCTATGGGTATGACTGGGGATTATGAAATTGCCATATCTGAAGGTTCCAATATGGTCAGAGTTGGAGAAGGCATTTTTGGAAAAAGAATATATTTGAATAAACAAAAGGAGGAATAAATAAATGTGTGCTAAAATGATAAATAAGATGATGGGTTTTTTAGGACTTGAAGATGATGTAGAATATGAGGAAAATGATGAATTTGAAGAAGTAGAAGAAAAGGAAGAGTCTGCAGAAGTTGAATCAATGTTTACATCAAGAAAATCAAATCAAAATAAAGTAGTCAATATACATACAGCAACATCTGCAAAAGTAGTAATTGTAAAACCAAGAGATTATGAAGAAGCTACTAATATTTGTGATAATTTAAAAAATAGAAAAATAGTAGTTGTTAATATTAGCTTATTAGAAGCTAAAGTGGCACAAAGATTATTAGATTTTATTAGCGGAGCATCCTATGCATTAGGTGGAGAGCTTCAAGAGGTGGAAAAGGGAGTATATATTCTATCACCATCCAATGTTGAAGTTACAAATGATTTGAAAAGTGAACTTACAAGCAAAGGAATATTAAGCTGGACGAAATAAATAGGAGGACGCCATGATTAATACTATAGCTTATGCAGTTAACTTATTATTTAGATTTCTAGAAATGGCTATTTTTATTGACGTAATTCTATCTTGGGTTTATAGGGGCAGTGGCAATACCTTTACTAATTTAATTCATGTGTTTACAGACCCTTTTATGGCTCCAGCGAGAAAATTACAAGAAAAAATTGCACCAGGATTAATGTTGGACTTCTCACCGATTGTTGCGTTGTTTATACTGGACATTTTAAGATCTATAATCTTTGCAATACTAGGGATGTTTTAGATGGATAAAAAACAGTTCATTAATAGTATAAATGTAGAAGACAAGACAGTGTTATCATCTATATATGATAAAATGAACTTATGTGAGAAGGTCGGTAAAACAGTATACGGAAATGAGTTTTATCCTCCAATTATATGGAATCAAATTAGTGATTTAAGTAGAGAATTTGACTTTAATGTGTATAGCTTTGGTATATTTGAGGAAGCTGAAAGAAGAATTTTAGTTTTTTCAAATTCTGAAGTATATGATTACCCTGTGAAATTAATTAAAATAAATTATAATTCTAAATTTTCAAAGCTTGGACATAGGGATTTTTTAGGGGCACTGATGTCTTTGGGTATAAAGCGTGAAAAGTTTGGTGATATGATTGTCAAGGATGACAGCTGTTATATAGCTGCTTTTATCGATATTTGTGATATTGTAAAGAATAGTTTAGTTTCAATAGGAAAATGTTCTTGCAAAGTAGAAATATTAGATTTCAACATTAGTGACATTCCTAAAGTTGAGTTCCAAGAAGTTGCAATAAATACAAACTCGTTAAGACTAGATTGCATTTGTGCTGCCATATGTAATATTTCGAGAAGCAAAGCAGATGAAATTATTGCATCTGGAAAGGCATTAGTTAATTACAACGAGGTAAAAGAAAAGGATAAGCATATTGAGCCCCAGTCAATTATCACTTTTAGAGGTTATGGAAAATACAAGCTTGACAAGATAATTGGCGAAACTCAAAGAGGAAGAATAAAGGTTGTTATAAAAAAATATATTTGATGAGGTGAAAGTAATGAGAATAACATCAATGGATATTACTAATAAAGAGTTTAAAAAAGGAATGAGAGGCTACAATGCCGATGAAGTTGATGAATTTTTAGATAAAATAGCTGAAGATTATGAAGCTTTATATAAGGAGAATTCATCTCTAAAGGAAAAAATAACAACTGTTAATGAAAAAGTTGAACATTATGCTAAGATGGAAACAACAATACAAAATACTCTTTTGCTTGCTCAAAATGCTGCAGAACAATCAAGAGCAGCTGCACAAAAGGAAGCGGATATAATAATTAAAAATGCAAATGATTCTGCTCAAAGAATATTAGACAAAGCTCAAAATGACGTAATGAAAATTAATGAGGATTATGAAAAAGTAAAGCAGGAATTTATAAAGTTTAGATCTAAATTTAGAAATTTTATAACTACTCAAGTAGATATGTTTAATACTTTAGAAAGAGAATTTATAAAGAATTATAACGTAGGAAATACTATCGAAGATGATGTAAAAGAAAAAGATATAGAAATACCTGAAGATTTCTTAAGCAGAGATCATGAAGCAAATAAAGAAAACAAAGAATTTAGTTTAAATAGTTTTAAAGATGAAGACTTTAACAATGATAATTTAGATGAAATTAAAAACTTTTTTGTAAAAGGTGAATAATAATTATATCTCACTCCTTCGAGTGAGTTTTTTTATATGGATACATTATTGTACTTGGTAATTACTTATTAAGTTGACAACTTTCATATGTTTTTGTATTCTATTATTCGTAATAAAGTTTGAAAATGATTTAGTATTATATAATAGAATAATGAGTGAAAATAATTGAACAATTTAAAGATGTAGGAAAAAGTTATATGAGGAGGTCTAATATGATAATTGGAATAATTGGAGCCATGGATGAGGAGATAGAAATATTAGTTAAGGAGATGGAACTTGAAGGAAGGATAGTTAAGGCAAATATGACCTTTAACAAAGGCGTTTTATGGGAGCAAAATGTAATAATTGTAAGAAGCGGTATAGGTAAAGTAAATGCAGCGGTATGTACACAAATTTTAGCTGATGATTTTAAAGTGGATAGAGTAATTAATGTAGGGATAGCAGGGGGAATTGGGCAGGATATATTACCTGGTGATGTAGTTATTGCTGATAATTTGCTTCAGCATGATATGGATACTTCAGCTTTTGGAGATAGATTAGGTCAAATACCTAGATTAGATACCTATGATTTTAAATGTGAGCCTGCTTTAATAGAACTTGCTAATAAAGCAAATGATGAAACGCTGAAGCATAAAATATCTGTTGGCAGAATAGTTACAGGCGACCAATTTATAGCTGACATTGATAAAATTAAGTGGCTTCAAAAAGAATTTGATGCCATAGCATGTGAAATGGAAGGTGCCAGTATAGCACAAGTCTGCTATTTAAATAATATACCTTTTGTTGTTATAAGATCTATTTCAGACAATGCAAACAATGGAGCACATATGGACTACGAAAAATTTAAGTATATAGCTGTTGAAAATTCAACTAGAATTATTGAAACAATGTTAAAGAATATGTAGGTGATATATGAATGAAAACTTTACTGGTGGACAAAAAAAGCGGTGACAGTATAAAAGTAAAGATAAAAGACCTTATAATTGGGGGCAGTGAAAAGATAATAATATCAGGGCCATGTTCAGTAGAAAATTATGAGACCATGCACAATATAGCAGCTCAGCTTAAGAAGATGGGGGTAAACATGCTTAGAGGAGGTGCTTTTAAACCAAGAACATCTCCATATGACTTTCAAGGTCTGCAGCATGAGGGGTTGAAGATTTTAAAGAACGTTGGAGATGAGGTTAATCTGCCAATAGTAACTGAGATTATGGACCCAAGAGAGATAGAAAATTCACTAGACTATACAGATATGATTCAAGTAGGTTCTAGAAATATGTATAATTATAGTTTGCTTAAGGAGCTTGGTGCTATGAAGGTACCTGTGCTGCTTAAGAGAGGCATGAGTGCAACTCTTTCGGAATGGTTAATGGCGGCAGAATATATCCTATCAATGGGAAATGAAAATGTTGTTCTTTGTGAAAGAGGCATAAGGACCTTTGAGAGCTTTACGAGAAATACCTTAGATTTAAATAGTGTGGCAGTAATAAAGCAAAAGTATAGATTACCAGTGATTGTAGATCCAAGTCATGGTACAGGTATTAGAGAACTAGTGCCTTCTATGTCCATGGCATCAATAGCAGCTGGGGCAGATGGATTAATAATAGAAAGTCATATTAACCCGGATAATTCATTATCTGATGCAAGGCAGACTATTTCAATAGAAAGTTTGAATAAAATAGTAGAAGGGGTAAAAATACTTCAGAGTGCTTTATAAAAATATTGAAAGTAAAAAAATTTAGAGATTTACTAAAGATGTATAATATACTGTTTTTAAAAATTTATCCTATTTGTAATAAAATCTAGCAGTTGAGATAGACTATTTAGAAGAATTACAATTTTAAAATAGGATGGTGTGTTTTTATGAATAGTAAGGAAATCCAATTTTTTAAAGATAGGCTAATGAAAGAAAAGAGGAATGTTACTGCTCTATTAAATCAGATGGAAGAAAATGAGGCATTTAATTCAAAGGTAGAATTATCAACTGAACTATCAGAGCTTTCTATCTACGATAACCATCCTTCTGATATAGCCACTGAAACTTTTGATCAAGAAAGAGGAATGGCTTTAAAGGAGCATGAGCTTTCTATTATAAAAAAGATAGATGATGCACTAGCCAATATTGATAAAGGCGTATATGGAAAGTGTGCAAGGTGTGGTAATGAAATTTCAAAGGAAAGATTGGATTTTATACCATACACCGAGTTCTGTATTGATTGTCAAAAGGCTGTTATAATTAAACCAAGGGAAAAAGATAATAGACCTGTTGAAGAAGAGGTTATACAAAGACCTTTTGGATATGGTTTTAATGATTATGATGAAATTGATGACGAAGTTGGATTTGATGCTGAGGATAGCTATCAAGCCGTACAAAGCTTTGACTATAGAAGTAATGTAGACTATGAGTTTTTAGATGATGATCCGGATTATGTGGATCCTATGGAACAAATAAGCAACCAACAGTATAAAAATCAACTTCCAGACTAAAGGTATTATGAATATAAATATTAACTTCAATTTGAGGTGGGATGGGTATGGTTTTATTAATTATTTTTTTAGGATTAATAGCTGATAGAGTAACTAAGCTGTGGGCTTTAAAAGCTCTTAAGGATGGCAGTGATGTAGTTATTATAAAGAATATATTTAGCTTTTCATATCTAGAGAATAGAGGAGCAGCTTTTGGTATTCTACAGAATAAAGTTGTGTTTTTAGCAATTTTAACTATAGCTATGACTATAGCAATGATCTTTTACATATATAAATTCAAGCCACAATCAAGACTTTTAAAGGCAAGCTTGGCGTTAATTATAGCAGGTGCCATTGGAAATCTATATGATAGAATTTTTTATAAGTATGTTGTAGATTTTATTTTACTGCACTATAAAGATGTATATTACTTCCCAACTTTTAATGTAGCAGATATGCTTGTAGTTTTTGGAACTATAATTTTGGCACTTTGTATAATAAAGGAAGACTATAATGGAAAATAAAGATTTTATTGTTGATGAAAACAACGAAAATAAGAGACTTGATATTTTTTTGTCTGATATTTTTTCAGATAAATCTAGATCTTATTTGCAAAAGATAATTATACTTGGCAATGTTACAGTGAATAGCCTAGCTAAAAAACCAAATTTTAAATTAAGAGCAGGGGATAAAATTCATATTGATATTCCAGAGCCTGTAGCATTGGAAGTCCAGGCTGAGGATATTCCGTTAAAAATTGTATATGAGGACAGCGATGTAGTAGTTATTGATAAGACTCAAGGTATGGTAGTTCATCCAGCTCCAGGAGCTCAGAGTGGTACTCTTGTTAATGCTCTTTTGAGCCATTGTACTGATTTGTCAGGGATTAATGGTGTAAGCAGGCCAGGAATAGTACATAGGATTGATAAAGATACTTCAGGTATATTGATAGTGGCTAAAAATGACAATGCCCATAATAAGCTGGCACTACAATTAAAGGACCATACTATGAATAGAATATATGTAGCTTTAGTGGAAGGAAAAATAAGAGCGGATGAAGGCACTATTGATGCACCCTTAGCAAGACATCCCGTAGAAAGAATTAAGGTTGCTGTTGCAAAGGATGGCAGAAGGGCAGTAACACATTATAAAGTATTAGAGAGATTTGAAAATAATACACTAGTAGAGTGTAAGCTTGAAACAGGAAGAACACATCAAATTAGAGTGCATATGCTACATATAGGCCACCCTTTAGTAGGGGATCCGGTATATGGCTATAAGAAGCAAAGGTTTAACCTTCAAGGACAAATGCTGCATGCAAAGACATTAGGGTTTATTCATCCAACTACAGAAAAGTACATGGAATTTACTTCACCTCTACCTGAGTATTTTGAGAAAGTACTTAAAATTTTAAGAAATGAGTTGAAATAGTTTCTTTTATATGATAATATGATGAAGAAAAGAAAATCCTTTAAATGATACAGAGAGATCATAAGGCCGACATAAGTGATTAAAAAGTTTTACATACCATTAGTATATTATGGCCAAGATCTCAAAGATCTTGGCTTATTTTATTTGAAAGGAGGCGTAAAAATGGAGTTGAAATCTGTACTATTAGATGAAAAAGCTGTAGCTCGAAGTTTAGTTAGAGTATCTCATGAAATAATAGAAAAGAATAAAGGAATTGAAGATATTGTCCTTATAGGCGTAAAAAGAAGGGGATATCCACTTGCACAGAGAATAGCGGATGCTATTGAAAAGATTGAAGGAAAAAAGGTTGATGTAGGTTGTGTTGATATAACTCTATATAGAGATGATTTAACAACTATAGGTGAACAACCTGTGCTTAATAAGGATGACATTAAAATAGATATAGTAGGAAAAAAGGTTATACTTGTAGATGATGTACTTTATACAGGACGTACTGCAAGAGCAGCTATTGATGCAGTTATAGCTCATGGCAGACCTAAACTTATTCAACTGGCTGTTCTGGTTGATAGAGGGCACCGAGAACTGCCAATAAGAGCAGATTTTGTTGGTAAAAACATTCCAACCTCAAAGAACGAAATTATATCAGTTGAAGTTAAAGAAATTGACAATATAGATTCAGTTAAAATATATGAACTATAATCTTTTAATGTAGTCCGGAGAGACTATGAAGGAGGAATATTAATGAAAAAAGACTTTATAGGTATTGATGAAAAGTTACCAATTCTTAAGACTATTCCACTAAGCTTTCAGCATCTTACAGCAATGTTTGGTGCTACTATTCTAGTACCATTGCTATTAGGTATTGACCCTGCCATTGCTCTTCTTATGAATGGTATAGGAACACTTATTTATACATTTGTTACTAAGGGAAAAATTCCTGCGTATTTAGGTTCAAGCTTTGCATTTATTGCTCCAACATTATTAATCATTAAGACTGGTGGGGGCTTTTCTCATGCTCAAGCAGGATTTATATTCTTTGGTTTATTCTTTGTGCTTATGTCCTTTGTTATAAAAAAAGTAGGGACAAAGTGGATTGATGTTGTTATGCCTCCAGCAGTTATGGGTTCAGTTGTAGCAGTTATAGGACTTGAACTTGCACCAACAGCAGCACAATCCGCTGGATTAATTATAAAAGCTGGTGAACATGCTGACCCAAATGTGCTTTTAGTATCAATGTTTACTCTATTTGTAGGTATTATTGGTTCGGTTATATTCAGAGGCTTCTTTAAAGTTATTCCAATATTAACTGCGGTAGTATTGGGATATCTTCTAGCTGCAGTTAAGGGAATGGTTAATACTGATATAATTGCTGCAGCACCATGGTTCCAGCTGCCTCATTTTAGTGCACCTGTGTTTGATGTAAATGCAATGCTGATTATTGCACCTGCTTGTTTAGTTGTACTTGCTGAACATATAGGACATCTTATAGTTACTGAAAATATTACTGGACATAAGCTTATGGAAGACCCTGGTCTTCATATGTCACTTCTAGGTGATGGATTAAGCAACATTATTTCAGGATTTACAGGTTCAACTCCAAATACAACTTATGGTGAGAATATTGGTGTTATGGCACTTACAAGAGTATATTCAGTTTGGGTTATAAGAGGAGCAGCAATACTAGCAATACTATTCTCTTGTATAGGCAAGGTTTCTGCATGTATTAAAACTATTCCAGGTCCTGTTATGGGAGGAATAACAGTACTTCTATATGGAGTAATTGCTGTATCAGGTCTTAGAATGTTTGTTGAGCAGAAGGTTGATTTTAGCAAGAGCTACAATATGGTACTTGCTGCGGTAACTTTTGGTATAGGTGTAAGTGGTGCAAGTGTAATGATTGGAACTGTAGAACTAAAAGGTATGGCTCTTTCAGCTGTAGTTGGTATACTACTATCAATAGTGTTCTACTTGCTTCACAAGGTTGGCTTAATGAATGAGGATTATGATATAGTATAGTAATTTGAAATACAAAAATCTGCCTATTTTAAGAGAATAGGCAGATTTTATTTTGTACATAATTTCTTATAGTATAGATTCAAATGGTTTTATTTTTTATATTTTAAGTTAAAATATTAATATTAGAATATTAATGTTTGATTTACTTCAAAGATTATTGTATATTAGTTTTAGCAAAGTTAGGAAGGAGAAACACGATGGACTTTGAACTGATAGCAACAGCTACCTTTGGACTTGAGTCAGTGGTAGCTAAAGAACTAAAAGAATTAGGATATGAAGATTTAAAGGTTGAGAATGGAAGGGTAACTTTCACTGGTGATGAATATGATATAGTTACATCAAACATATGGCTTAGAACTGCAGATAGAGTACTACTAAAAGTAGCAGAATTCAAGGCTGAAAGCTTTGAAGAGCTATTTCAAGGTACCTTAAAAGTAGATTGGGGAGAAATTATACCTCAAAACGGGAAAATGCATGTAGTAGGAAAATCTGTTAAATCAAAATTACATAGCGTTCCTGACTGCCAATCTATTGTAAAAAAAGCAGTTGTTGAGGGAATGAGAAACAAGTACAAAGTGGATTGGTTTGAAGAAGACGGGCCAGTATATAAGATAGAAGTAGCTATTTTAAAGGATATTGTAACCTTATCAATAGATACTTCTGGTGCTGGATTACATAAAAGAGGCTACAGAGAAAATGCTGGAGAGGCGCCAATAAAAGAAACTTTAGCTGCTGCTTTAGTTATGCTTAGTAATTGGAAGCCAGACATGCAGCTTGCGGATCCATTTTGCGGTTCTGGAACAATACCTATAGAAGCAGCACTTATAGCTAAGAATATAGCTCCTGGACTGAACAGGAGTTTTGTCTCTGAAGAATGGCATATAATTCCTAAGAATATTTGGGAGGATACAAGAAATCATGCGAGAAATCAAATAAATAATCTTGAATTTAGAATATTAGCTTCAGATATAGATGGAAGGGTGCTAAGAACTGCAAGAGATAATGCAGCTAGGGCTGGTTTATCGGATTATATTGCCTTTCAAAGGCTGCCTGCAGAAGAATTTAGTTCCAAAAAGAAAAATGGAGTTATTATCTGCAATCCTCCATATGGGGAAAGGTTAGGGGACAGTAAGCTAGTCGATGAAATATATAGAAATTTAGGAAGGCTATTTAAGGAACTTGCTGATTGGTCCTTTTATGTTATAACTTCCAATGAAGATTTCCAAAAATCCTTTGGTTTAAAGGCAGATAAAAATAGAAAGCTGTATAATGGAAGGCTTCAATGCTACTATTATCAATACATAAATAATTTAAAAAAGTAAAAATATAGTTAAATAATAAGCCTATATCTTAATTATTGTACATGTTAAGATATAGGCTTATTTCTTATAGTCTATTGAATTCTTTTTAAATTTAATTCTTCTGGAGTAACATAAATGGTTCTATTAGTATAATAAATTACCATACCAGGTTTTGCACCTGAAGGCTTTTTTACATTTTTAACCTCAGTATAATCCACTGGCACCTTTGAGCCATCCTTTGACTTGCTATAATAAGCTGCTAGTATTGCTGCTTCCTCGAGAGTTCTCTCTGGCAGGTTTTTTGTATTCTTTATTATAACGTGAGAGCCAGGTATATTCTTTGTATGAAGCCAAATATCCTGCTTTTCTGCGAATTTTAAAGTAAGGTAGTCATTTTGCATATTGTTCTTACCAATATAAATATCTATACCATCACTAGATACAAAGTGCATTGGTTTAGAAGTTTGTATTTTTTTCTTATTTTCCTTTTTGAATTTAATATAACCAGTATCAACTAATTCTCTTCTTATTTCTTCAATTTCACTATAATTTTCAACATTTTTAATGTTAGTTATTACAGATTGAAGATAATCCATCTCTTCTTCTGCAGACTTAAGCTGCAGGATAGCCATTTCTTCTGATTTTTTGTGCTTTGAGTACTTTTTAAAATAGCTTTGTATATTTTCTGATGGAGTCTTATTTTCATCTAGTGGAATATCAATATATTCTCCATCCTCACTATAATAGTTGAAAATTTTTGCAACTTTATCTCCCTTTTTAATATTATAAATAGACGAAGTTAAAAGTTCCCCATATAGCTTTAACTGATCTTTATCATTTGCTTCTTCTATTACATTTTTAAGTAAGACAATTTTTTTGCTGCATCTATCTATATTTGTTGTGACTACTCTCTGTAAATCAGCACTTCTAGCATTTAGTCTATCTGCCTTATCCTTTTTATAATAATAGTCTTCTAAGAGCTTCGATGGTGAATCATAGATTTCTTCCTCTAAATCCTTAAGACCTTCAAGTTTATCACAATAAAAGTCTTTAACAGTATTATTATCAATGTAAGACGCAAAATGAAAATCATAGTTTTTAAGCTTGCTAAAAGTTGAGTGAACATGTAAATATATTTCAGCTAAATTTTCTGCAGCTACAGCTATGTTTCTAGAATTAAGTCTATAGTATATTTCTTTAGAAAATTGCGCGCCTACACCGCTAAAAGTTTTAGAAAACAAAGACTTATCGAACTCTATAAAATTAGTATTAATGTATTCTTCAAGTTCTTCCTTTGAGAAGTCAAAAGGATTCAGCTTTTTAGATTCAGGAGGGAATATATATTTAATTCCTGGATAGAGACTTCTGTAGCTGTTGATATCTGGTGTAATATGCTTTATGCTGTCTACAACTATTTTGTCCCGCTCTCTTATTAGGGTAATATTACTATGTCTTCCCATGATTTCAATAACTAAGGAGTAAACACTATTGAAGCCAAGTTCATCAGTACTTTCAAAGTCGATTATTACTATCCTGTCTGCACCTACTTGTGAGATTTTAATAAGCCTTGCTCCAGTTAAGTACTTTCTCAGCACCATGCAGAACATAGGTGGAGTTAAGGGGTTTACCTTATTAATATCAGTTAAATGCAGCTTTGGATATACTGAACTAGCGCTAATAAGCAGCCTGTAGTTAACCCTGTCTGAACGTAAATTTAATACTATTTCATCTTTTTCTGGCTGAGTTATTTTATCTACTCTACTATTTAAAATTTTATTATTTAATTCATATACTATACTGTATAAGAAAATTCCGTCTAAAGCCATATAATCAATCCTTCCCTTGGATATAAATAACAATATGCATTTGTAGAATAGTATATCATTTTATGTAGTTAAAATCAAAAAGTTAGTGCTGTATCATTTATTATTTTATTATTTATGTTAAAATATGATTATAATATTTTAGCATAGATGTTTTAAGAGGCCTATATTGAGGAGTTGAGAAATATGAAATTTACAAAAATGAATGGAACAGGAAATGATTTTGTTGTTATTGAGGATTTAGAAAATCAAATAAATAACACCGGAGAGCTGGCAAAAAAGCTTTGTGATAGACGCTTTGGTATTGGTGGAGATGGAATACTATTAGTTAGAAAAAGCTCTAAAGCTGATATAGCTATGGAAATTATTAATTCGGATGGGTCTTATGCCTCCATGTGCGGAAATGGAATAAGATGCTTTGCTAAATATGCCTATGAAAATGGCTTAGTAAAGAAGGAAGATATGACCATTGATACTGGCGACGGAGTAAAGATTGCCATACTTGAAATAAAAGGCAGCAAAGTAGTAAGTATAACAATAAACATGGGATTTCCATCTTTTGAGCCTAGTGTAATCCCTGCGTTATCTAAGGAATATATTATTAATAAAAATATAAAGGCAAATGATAAGGAATATTTAATTAATACAATACTTATGGGAGTGCCTCATTCGGTTATCTTCGGAAAGTTAGAAGGTTTTCATGTTACTGAAGGAAAGGCTATTGAAAAATATGACCTCTACCCACAAGGAACTAATGTTAATTTTTGCGAAGTGGTAGATGAGAATAATATTAGGGTTAAAACCTGGGAAAGGGGAGCTGGTGCAACCTTAGCATGTGGAACAGGCTGTTGCGCTTCAGCTGTTATTTCAAATTATCTTGGATATACAAATAAGATGGTCAATGTTGAAATACCTGGTGGAAGGTTAACTGTTGAAATAACAAACGAAGGTATTCTTATGACCGGGCCTGCTGAAGTCAATTTCATTGGAGAAGTAAAAATTTAAATATATAACAATAAAGTTATATAAATAGTTATATAGATGCAAGAATGCTGCATGGCTGTTAGTTAGCTGTGCAGCATTTTTTGTAACCAAAAGAACCTATATAGTAAGCTAAAGACCTGAGAGTACTAAATAAATATGTAAAGAATAGAAGACAAATTAAAATATTTTCCGCCTTTATATATATTTGTGTTTAAATTAAGATTTGATGTCAATAATACCTAAAGGTAAAAATAAAAATTTACAATACATAATAATAATTCGAGTATGATTATTTTTAAATACGTATTGACTTAAGAAGTTGAAGAAAGGTAAGAAATATGGAAAACATCAATCTTTATAATATTGAAATCAATAAAAAAGCTATAGAAGTCATGAGTAAAGATATGGTGGTTAAGCATAACTTATTTCCTTTTTATGCGGACTCAAGGGAACTGCATATTGCTTGCTGCAAGAGTCTTAAAAATGAAATAATTAAGGATATAGAGTTTTTGACTGAAAAAATAATTAAGCTTTTTTATGCCTCAGAGAAGGATATACAGTACTTTATAAATTCCTACTATTATGAGCAGGAAATTGATAATGCCCTTGAGGAATTTATGGGCGAAGCCTCAAGCAACTTGGAAAGTAACAACAAGGAAGAACAAATATCTGTAATGGAAAGTGCACCTGTAGTTAGATTTATTGATGTAATAATAAATCAGGCAATAAATAAAAGAGCTAGTGATATTCATATAGAACCGTTTGAATACTTAGTTAAAATAAGATATAGAATTGATGGTATATTATATGAAGTAAAAAATCTTCCTAAAGAAATATTTCCTCCACTTTGTACTCGGTTAAAACTTTTATCAAATATAGATATAACAGAAAAAAGAATCCCTCAAGATGGTAAGTTTGAGCACCTATGGAGGGGAGAGAGATACGATATAAGAGTTTCCTCTCTTCCAATCACATATGGGGAGAAGCTTGTTATGAGAATTCTCTACAAAAATAAAGGAATATCTAAACTAGAATCCCTAGGTTTTAGTGAAGATATTTCAAAGCTCCTAAGAAACATTCTAAATAGTCCACATGGAATTTTATTAGTAACTGGTCCTACTGGCAGCGGTAAATCTACAACTCTTTATGCTATGCTTAATGAGCTTGATAAGAAAAGTAAAAATATAATTACTATAGAAGATCCAGTGGAATATGATATTCCAGGTGTTAATCAAGTTAATGTAAATACAAAAGCAGGCTTAACTTTTTCCAGCGGTCTTAGAAGTATTTTGCGGCAAGACCCAAATGTGATAATGCTAGGTGAGATTAGAGACGAGGAGACTGCTCAAATAGCTGTGAGAGCGGCTATAACAGGGCATCTAGTAATCTCAACCTTACATACTAATGATTCAATTAGTGCTATATCAAGACTAATTGATATGGGAGTGCCAAAATATTTAATTTCAGATGCTCTAATTTGCAGTATAGCACAAAGACTTGTGAGACTGCTCTGTCCAAATTGTAAAGTTAAATATAAGCCCTCAAGCAGCGAGAGAGAAGTACTTTGTTTAGATTCAGGAGTTGAACTTTTTAAACCTAAAGGCTGCAGCTGCTGTAATTATACAGGATATGAAGGGAGAACAGTAGTTTATGAGCTGCTTCATTTAAATAGCATCCATAAAAAAATAATATCAGAGCAAAATTCTATAGAAGGATTAAGAGACTATTGTAAATGCACAAATTTTATTAGCATACCTGAGAGCTGTAAGAGTTTATTGATCACTGGATATACCAGCTACGAAGAGTTGCTAAAGTTAATAGTATAAATAGAATTTGGAGTAATAAGATGAACAGTTATAAATTTATTGCTAAGGATATAAATGGTACCAATATAAAAGGTAAAGAGGCTGCTTCAGACCCCTCTGAACTAATTATAATTCTGAGAAACAAAGGCTTATATTTAATCAATTATAAATTAGTAAAGCAAAGGGAGAAATTTAATACTACTTTTAATGGGATTTTTGGTAGAAGACTAGCTTTAAAGGACTTATCATATTTATGTAAACAGTTTTCAGTTATATTATCAGCTGGTATTTCTATAGCAGAGGCAATTGAGATTTTGCAGGAAGAATCAATTGATAATAATCTAAAAAGCTCGTTAGCCCGAATTAAATCAATGATTTATAACGGTGACAGCCTTTCTAATAGTATGAAAAAGCTTGGAAAGGTTTTTCCTTTGTTTATGATTAAAATGGTAGCTGTAGGAGAAGAAAGCGGAAAGCTAGATATTATTTTAATGAAACTATCAATCTACTATGAAAAGCAGAATAAAATGAGAAGCAAGACAATCAGTGCTTTAATATATCCAGCGGTAGTGTTTATTGTAAGCATAGTAATTATGCTTTTTCTAATGATCAAGGTGGTACCAATATTTGCAGATAATTTGCTTTCCTCCGGAGGGGAGTTACCTGTTATAACGGTTTTTGTTCTAGCTATCAGTGATTTTTTAACTAGACAGTATCCTTTAATTTTTGTAGTAATGGTGTTCATAATAATAGCATCTATCTGTGTTAAAGATAAGTACTTTTATAGAATAAAAAAGGATAGAGTAAAGCTTAACCTTCCTGTTATAAAGAAAATCTATCTTAAGCTTGTATGCTCTAAATTTGCAGATGCATTTAGTATGCTAATAGGAAGCGGCATTTCTGTAGTTAAGTCTTTAGATATAGTAGCTCAACTTCTAGATAATATTATAATTGAAGAAAAGCTACAAGCTTGCATATTAAAAGTAAATAATGGAGAAAGTTTGTCTTCAGTTATAAAAGATATGAAGATATTCCCCAAATTACTGTGCTCAATGATTAAAATTGGTGAGGAAACTGGTTGTATTGAAGAACTGCTTCATAAGGTTTCAGAGATTTTTGAAGAAGAAGCCTATGAGAGTATAAGTAAAGTAACAGTTTTAATTGAACCTGTAATGATATGCTTTCTTTCTGTAATGGTTGCATTTATTATTGGGGCGACCATGCTTCCAATGCTAAATATGATGAAAGTAATGGGGAGCTAACATATGCAGAAAAAAAAGGGGTTTACATTAATTGAACTGCTTTTAACCATTTGTATTATTTCTATTATAAGTAGTGCAATGGCAGCTGGCATTACATCATATTTTAAGACCAGGAATAAATATGAAGCTAGGTTTACTCAGAACTGTATTTTAGGGGTTATAAGCAATGCAAAACAGTATTGTAGAGAAAAGAATAAGTACGGTGATGTGGTGTTTGACCTTTCTGCAAATGAGATATACTTTAAGAGCGATTTTTCAATTAAGGATAAATTTTATTTGCCTAAGAATGTAAAACTTTCGGGTGTAAGTAATTATAATAAAAAAATTGAAATTAATAATAGGGGAATTATTAGCGGGGATGCTTGTACCATCACTCTAAAAGATTTAAGTGGAAATCTTTATTACATTACTGTATGTGTGGGGTCTTTTTATGTGGAAATCAAATAGTAAGAAAGGATATACCTTAATTGAAGTAGTGTGCTCTTTGACAATATTAGCAATTTTACTTTTAGCTGCAATGATAACTGAGCTATATTACTTTTCTTTGAAAAGATATAATCAAAACTTGTTACAATGTACATGTTATTTAGAAGCTTTAAAAAGTAATTTAAGAGATCAATATTCCTATGCTGATATCAATTCATTACAAGCTGCTAGAAATTATTATGTTCCAAAAGAAAATATAAATATGGATGAATTAAAGGAAACAAATTTTATAAGTGATTTATTGGTTCAGCCGCCACTAGAAGGTGAAGTGTTAGAAAAACCTTACGTTGAAATAAGAAAAGAAATTGGGGAGGGAAGATGTATAAATATTAAGCTTACCGCCTATATTCAAAATAAAAGTGGGACCAAAACTTTGAAGATTGAATTTTTAAAAGGGGATTACTAATGAAAAAAGGGTTTACTCTAATCGAAATAATAATTGCTGCAGCCTTAGCATCTGTAGTTTTGACTATTGGTTCCTATGTTCTAGTAACTTCAACAAAGTTATATAAAAATGAAATAGCTAGGAATAAATATATGTATTATCTGAAGGAAGCTTCGATGTATATTGAGAGCGAAGTGCAAAATAGTGAAGAAATAGTCTACAAAGGTACAGTTAACGAGAAATATTTAAAGATTACTTCTATAGAAGTAAATGAGAATAAACTTACAATACATAGGGCTGAACAGAAGATTGAAGCAGTACCCATAGACTATAGAAAAGAAATATTTTTAAATACACAAAAGAATCTTGTCGTAACATATTATGAAAATAGTTTTAATAAGGGTATAAATAATATAACAACCCATTTAAAAACCTTTGTCTGCAGTAAAATGGGTAATATAATATATCTTTCTATGGAAAGTGAAAATGGAGATAGGTTTGAAAGATGCATAGAGGTCAGCGTACTAAATTAAAAAAAGGTTATATACTAGTTGATACACTAATTATTGGATTAATTGCAATGATAATTGCATTATTTTGCTATAGTCTAGTTTTACAAGAGTTAAAGTATAATACAAGTTTTTATAGCTATACAAAAGTAAATGTTGATGTGCAAAACTATAAAGAGATTTTATTGACAAAGGTTAATGATAATATTAATGCTAATGTTATGGATAGAAGCCTAAATAATATTAAGAATTATCTTAGTTGTAATCTTACAACTATTTATATAACAAACAATAAGGCAAGTATTTCCTATAGTACACTAAAGAGTTGTCTTATATTAAAATCATATTTTGATGAGTCCCATCATAGAGAAGATTTCTTTGATATTATAGTTGAAAGCGGAACAGTAAAATATGTTTATAAGAGTACTAATTACGAAAGCGGGGCGATGGAATAGTAATGTTTAATAACTATGTGGTTGAAATAGAAGAAAATAAAATGCTAGATATAAGACTTATGAAAAAGCTTCCTTTAAAAAGCAGCTTTAAGATAATGAAATCTATTATGCCCAGTGGCGATATTACTGGTGTTAATGTGGATATTCGTAGGAAAAAGATATATGTCATTGTGGAAGGAGAAGAAGTATATATTAAACTCATTACTATACCTAGGGTTAATTACAGTAAAATTGAGGATTTAATAAGAGGCGAATTACTCTATTATTTTAAGGAAATCGAAAATATTTTATTTACATATTCCATATTAAAGGAAGTTGATAGGTGTTTTGAAGTCATTGTATTTTGCTTAAACGCTGATAAAATTGATGTGCTTCAAAAGAGCTTTTGTGATATTAGTCAGGTTAAAGGTATTTATTTAATACAGTTTTGCATATTAAACTTTATGAAAAAGACAATTAATGAAGATAACTTCAATGTAGTGTTTTCTTTAAAAAAATCCTTGTATTTAATGGAGGTAAAATTCAATATTCTTAAGAAAAATAGGGTAATTAAAGAAGTTATGTCCTCAGAGGAATTCAAATCTCAGGTTGATGGCTTTATTAAATATAAGATAAGCAGCTATAATGATGTAAATACTTATTTTGTAAATATTGATAATAAAGTATGGATAGAGGAATACATAAAGGAAGGATGCTTTAAGGATTTAGGAAGGTTCAGTGAGAAGGAGATAATTGAAAATTCTACAATAAGCAGTAAATAAAGGAGTAAAAGGATATGCAGGAGTATAATTTTGCACCTAGGAAAAGTAAGAAAAGAAAGACTGTTAATATGATTGAAAGAGACAAAGCAGTAATTGCAATTTTTCTTCTTATATTTACAGCCCTTATTTATAGTTATATCAAACTTTTAAATTTAAAAGAGGTTGAAGAGCAAAAGTATTATAAATTCATACAGGAAAATAAACAAACTATGGATATTATGACTTCTGAAAGCAGAGAAAAGTCAAAAACAATAAGTGCTGCTAACGTATTCTTAAAGGATATAGATAATTTTGTAAAGTATTCTGAGGTAAATATAGAAGGTAACCAAATTATATGTCGGTTTGGAATAGAAAATGAGCAGGAATATTATAAATTGATTTCCAGTCTTGAAAAAAATAACAGATATAAATTAAAAGAAATATCTCCACTTAAGCAAAATTCTGGAGAAGGCTCGTCAGCAGAAGTACTATTAGAGGTAATAAAATGAAAAAGGGATTAGTTTCATATTTTATATTAGGTTTAATGATTATAATTTTAATAGGTTTAAATTGCTATAGTTATATAGGATATAAAAAGGTTCAAAAGCAAAATATGAATAACATCACAAGCAATATATTGGAGCAAACAAAGCTAGAAAAAGCAGAGAATATAAAAGGAAGCTTCGGATACAGCGATATATTAAATTTTTCTTCTAGTAATGAAGGTATGAAAATATCCAATATAGAAAAATACGCAGGAGAAACACAACGAACTAAAGTAAACTTTCGATATGAAGGCAATAATATGAGTTTTGAGGGGATATTGGATAAACTTCAGAAACAGGAAAATCTAATCAGTGTAAGTAATATAAAAATTACACATAATAAAGATAGCGATTCTATTTTAGTAAGTGTTAATGCTACTTTTATAAAAAATAAATAATGTCATATTTTAGATAAAAAAATGAAGGGAAAAGGTGAGAAATGAATAATAATATTTGCAAATAATCTCAAGTTTTGATACAATATCATTGTTCGGTCTGCATTTGGTATTTTTTATAAATACAAGCCAGCTTGAATGCAATATTGCTCGGTATTAATTTACCTGAAAAGGTTATAATATAAATGAATTAATAGATTTTGGAGGGATACTTAATGATTTCAGCAGGAGATATAAGAAAAGGAAGTACTTTTGAATTAGATGGACAAGTTTATACAGTTATTGATTTCCTACATGTAAAACCTGGAAAAGGAGCTGCTTTCGTAAGAACTAAGCTTAGAAACGTTATAGCTGGCGGAGTTACTGATAGAACTTTTAACCCAACAGATAAGCTTCAAGAAGCAGTTATAGAGAGAAAAGAAATGCAATATCTTTATTCCGATGGAGAGCTATATTACTTCATGGATCAAGAAACTTTTGAACAAATTCCACTTAACTATGAAAAAGTTGAGGAAGCTATAAAGTTCCTAAAGGAAAATATGTTTGCTGTAATTAAGTTCTATAAAGGAGAAGCTTTCTCAGTTGAAGCTCCAAACTTTGTGGAATTACAAATTACTCACACTGAACCAGGAGCAAAGGGAAATACTGCTACAAATACACTAAAGCCAGCAACAGTTGAAACTGGTACAATTGTAATGGTTCCACTATTCGTTAATGAAGGTGAAATTATTAGAATAGATACAAGAACTGGCGAATATATGGAAAGAGTATAGGCAATAATATTAATAACTGACGTATAGATAAAAACTATTGTCACTAATAAATGTAAACAGTATAAGGTATGACTTATACTGTTTAATTATTATCAACATGTTTTAAAGAGCAACTATATAAAGGAGTGATAACATGAATGATATTAAATCAAGAATATCATACTTACAAGGATTAATTGATGGATTAGGCATTGAAAGTGAATCAAAAGAAGGCAGGGTTCTAGTTGAGATTGCAAGTATTCTTGGAGACATGGCTGAAGAAATTGAAGATTTAACTTACAATCAGGAAGAGATGGAAGAATATGTTGATGCAATCGATGAAGATTTAGGCAGCCTAGAAGACGACTTTTATTTTGAAGATGAAGACTTCGATGATGAATATGAAGATGACTGCGACAATTATATTAGCTTAAATTGCCCTAACTGTGATGAAACTGTATATATTGATTCAGACATATGTTCTTATAATGAGGATATAACTTGTCCAAATTGCCACAGTAAAATAGCTTTAGATTGCTGCTGTGGCCATGAAGATAGTAACGACTAATAAATACATATAAAATTGCTTTAAGGATATAAAAGATTTTCTTTTATGTCCTTTTTATTTTTATATAAAAATTTAATTATATTGGAATAATTTTAGTCTTATATAAATAGGAATTATATATGAGAGGAGGATAAGAAAATGGTTAACACTAAAGAAGTTTTAGAAGTATTACCTAATTATATAAGACTATTAGTTCAGGAATTTAAAGATGTAGACAAGCTTCAAGAAATAAGAATCAGAATAAACAAACCGCTAGTTTTAAACTTTGGGAGCAAAGAAGTGATTTGCTCCTATGTTCCAACCCAGGAAGATATTAAAACTATTCTGCAGAAAATAAGTAACTATTCAATATATGCTTATTCCGAAGAGATTAGACAAGGGTATATAACAATTAGCGGAGGACATAGAGTTGGAATATGTGGGGTTTGTGTAGTTGAGGATAATAAAATTAAGACCATAAAAGATATTGGTTCCCTTAATTTTAGAATTTGCAGGGAAGTAATAGGCTGTTCAAATTCAATTATTCCATTTATTACTGAAAATAATGAGATTCTTAATACTATTATAATTTCACCGCCTAAGTGTGGTAAAACTACATTGCTACGTGATATTTCAAGAAATTTATCAGATGGAATGAAAGAGCGTGGACTTGTTGGTAAAAAGATATGTATAGTAGATGAAAGAAGTGAGATAGGGGCTTGTTATAGTGGACAACCCCAGATGCAGGTAGGCCTTAGAACAGATATATTGGACAATTGTCCCAAGAGCGAAGGAATTATGCTTGCAATAAGAAGTATGTCTCCTGATGCCATAATATGTGATGAAATAGGAACATATAAAGACGTTGAAAGTATAATAATGGCCATGAATTCTGGAGTGAGTCTTATTACTACTATCCATGGCTACGATATAGGAGATTTATTAAATAGAGCGGTTTTTAAAGAAATTATTGAAAATAATGTATTCAGAAGAGCGATAATTCTAAGCTCAGCAAAAGGTGCAGGTACAGTGGAATATGTATATGATTTTAAACTAAAAGATAATGTTTGGAGGAGAGTATGTTAAAGACAATAGCATGTTTTATAATTCTTGCTACTACCACTTGTGGAGGATTTGTTTTTGCAGAAGCCTTTAAAAAACGCACTAAGCAGCTTGCTGAGCTCCAGATGGCGATGCATCATTTAAGCAACGAAATAGAATTTACTCATACACCCCTTCCAGTGGCTTTTAACAATATAGCATTAAAATCAGAAGAACCTGTAAGAAGTGTATTAATAAAAGTATCAGAGCTTCTTATAGAGAACACAGTTCAAAATGTTTATGAAGCTTTTTCTATTAGCTTAAAAGCAAACAAAAATAATATTGAACTAAAAAAGGAGGATGAAGCTGTATTATTGGATTTTGCAAAAGGTTTAGGAGAATCTGATTTACAAGGTCAAAAGAAGCTTTTTGCTCTAGCCATGGAAAATTTAAAGAAGCAGATTTCAATGGCGGATTTATCAATGAATAAAAATGTAAAAATGTATAGATATTTAGGCTTTAGCCTTGGTGCAATGATTGTGATTATACTGATCTAAGGATAAAAATTAAATAAACTTTTAAACAATATGTAATGGAGGGGTTAATATGAATTCTCTTGATATAAGTCTGATATTTAAAATAGGTGCCTTTGGTATATTTTTAATGGTTTTAGAGAAGGTGCTAAAGGCTTCAGGGAAAGATGAAATTGCAATGATTACTAATTTAGCAGGTATCATAATAATCCTTATGATGGTGGTTAATTTGATTAGTAAGCTATTTGGCACTGTGAGGACTATATTCCAACTTTAGGAGGATAACATGGAGATAATAAAAATAGTAGCGTTTGCTTTTATTGCTCTAATTATAGTGCTAGTAGTAAGGGATAAAAAAAGTGAGATAGCTGTGCAAATTAGTATAATTGCTGGAGTAATTATTTTTCTCTATATGATTAGTAAAATTACAGCAGTACTTCAATTTCTACAGCAGCTTGCATTAAAAGCTAATATAGATTTTGTTTATCTAAATACTATTTTCAAAATACTAGGTATTGCATATCTAGCATCCTTCTGTAGTGAGATATGCAAGGATGCAGGTGAAGGCAGTATAGCTGCAAAGGTAGAATTTGCAGGCAAAATCCTAATTTTAGTACTGGCAATACCGATTCTAATGGCTGTTTTACAGTCAATTCTGAAGATAATGTAGGTGTAAGATATGAAAAGATTTATTTTTATTTTAATGATAGTTCTCTTATTGCCTATTCAAGTACAAGCACTAGAGGATACTAATACAAACCAAAGCGATGATAAACAAGTTGAGAGTCTTTATAACTATATTTCAAACATGAAAACAGACTCGGAAATTTTAAAGGATTTGAATGCCAAAGACTATGTAAAAGAATACATGAAGAGCGGAGATGGAAAGTTTTCTTTTAAAAAAATAGTAAATGCAGTTATAAGCTACAGTTTAAAAGAAATATCTACCTCTTTCAAGTTAATGGCTGAGATGTTAATTATCGCTATAGTCTGTGCACTGCTTAATAATCTTCAAAGAGCTTTTAGTAGTGATGAATTATCGAATATAGCATACTTTGCCTGCTATGCACTGTTAATAGTTATTATATCAAAAAGTTTCTATGTAGCAGTAGGGCTGGCAAAGGACACAATTAGTGAAATGACAAATTTTATGGCAGCATTAATTCCGGTGCTTATGGCACTCTTGGCAAGTGTTGGAGGCTTCACGGAGGCTACAGTAATGGATCCTATAATCATTGGAACTATAAATTTAAATGCAAGGATATATGTGAATATAATAATTCCTTTGATTCTAATAGGGTTTGTTTTACAGTTTGTAAACAGTATTTCAGATGAATACAAAATCAGTAACTTGACAAAGTTAATTAATCAGGTGGCTATTTGGGCCCAAGGGATAATAATGACTATATTCATAGGGGTGGTTACAATACGAGGAATAACCTCTAAGACAATAGATCAGGTTACTGTAAAAACAGCTAAGTATGCAGTGGATAATTTTGTACCAATAGTAGGAAAGTGTCTTTCAGATGCAATATCTACAGTAGCCGGCTATTCCTTACTGTTAAAAAATTCACTCAGTGGTCTTGGCCTGGTTATTATATTATTTTTAGTTCTATATCCTGTTGTTAAATTAATAATAATGTCACTGACTTTTAAACTTACAGCAGCATTAATTGAACCAGTAAGTGATAAGAAATTAGTTAATTGTATAAGCTCAGTTGGCAATTCTATAACACTTATAATGTCTTGCGTAATTAGCGTTTCTATTATGTTCTTCATTATGATTGCTATAATTGCATCTGCTGGGAAGATGGCAATAGGAGGATAAAGGTAGGTGATTAGATGGATGCATTAAAAGGTTGGATAATTAGTATCTGTACAACAGTTTTCTTTATTACTGCAGTAGAGATGATTCTTCCTAATAATAAAATGAAAAAGTATGCAAAGTTCGTTCTTGGACTGATACTTATAACTGTGCTGATAAACCCAATAATTAAATTGTTTGATAAAAACTATGATATTGATGCTTATGCAAATCAAGCTGTCACATACTTTGATGAAAAGGGCTATGAAAATAAACTCAGTGATTATAAGGAGGAGAGCGTAAAGAATACAGTTAATAATTTTAAAGTGAATTTAGAGAAAACGTGTGAAAAGATGCTTACGGATAAATACCCTAATAATAACTATAAGGTAGAGGCAAAGGTATCCTATGACAAGGATAATCAAAACGTTGTCATAAACCACATTAATGTAGGTGTGAAGGATGGAAAGGTTGAAAAAGTTAAAAAAATTGAGATTAGTACTAAAGGCTCCTATGAAAATAACTCAACTATGAATGATGAAAGAGCCAAATTATTAAAGGATTATTTAAGTAAGGAGTTAAAAGTATCCAATGAGGTTATAGTTGTTTACAAATTATAGATAAATATAGGAGGTAATAATTATATGAACCTTAAAAAAATATTAGAGAAATTACTTAGCAAAGATAAGAAAAGTAATTTAATTAATTTGACCATTATTGCATTAATAGCAATATTAGTAGTAATAGGTACCAATATTTTTAAAAGTACAGGCAGTGCTGAAACAAATGAAACATCATCTAAAAATCAACAGGCTCAGAAGGCCAGTAGTTCATCAGATGACTATGAAGCGGTATTGGAGAACAAATTAAAGACTACCCTAGAACAAATCCAAGGAGTTGGTAGAGTAAATGTGATGATAACATTTGAAAGTGGAGAAGAGCAGGTGCCAGCAATAAACGTAAATGACTCTACCAGTACTACTGAAGAAAAAGATGGATCAGGAGGAATAAGGACAAATACCCAAAAAACTAATGGAAGCACTATTGTAGTTACAAATGATGGTTCTAAAAATGAGCCACTTATAGTAAAAACTTATAAGCCAAAGGTAGTGGGAGTTTGTGTAGTAGCTGAGGGGGCTGATAATAAGGCAACAGAATACAATATATCTAAGGCAGTGGTTAAGCTTTTTAATCTTTCAATGGATAAAGTTAATGTTTATCCAATGAAAAAATAGCATAAATAAATTAATGAGGTCATATAATTCAATAGAAAGAATGATGGGGGGAATAAAAATGAATAAAAAACAAGCCTTTATTATTGCAACTCTTTTAGTGTTAATAGTGTGCGCAGGAATACTTGCCACCAAGGTAAACAGCCCATTATACGTTAATGGCAATGATTTGGGAGGACAAAAAAGTACTTTTTCACTAAACAATAATAAGACAAGCAGCTCAGCTACTGATTTCTTTGTTGAGCAAAAGTCGAACCGTGAACATGCTAATGCTACAACTACAGCAAATTTAAAAGCATTAATTGATGACCAAAATGCATCCAAGGAACAAAGAGATGCAGCAAGCAAAAAATATATGACAGTTACTATGGCATTCCAAAATGAGCAAAAAATTGAGTCAAGCTTAAAGGCAAAAAGCTTTGAAGAGGCTGTTTGCACTATAAACGATGATAAGGTCAGTGTAATAGTAAAATCTAAGGAAAAACTAACGGATAAGCAAGTTAAGCAGATTCAAGATGTAGTTATGAGTATAACAAAGATTAAAGATGTTGAAATAGATTATAGACAATAATAATTGTAAATTTAAAAGTCATCTGGTATAATATACGTAAGATTAACATATTTTACTTACTCATCAGTAAGGGGGTAAAAAAATGGACGAAAACATAAAAAACGAGATTGATATGGGCATAGTTAAAATATCAGATGAGGTTGTTGGTGTAATAGCAGGTTTAGCTACTACAGAGATACAAGGAATCGTTGGTATGAGTGCTAGCCTTGTAGGTGGAATATCACAAATTCTTTCTGGAAAGAAAAATCTCTCTAAGGGAGTAAAAGTTAGCGTTGGAGAAAACAGTGCTACTATAGATTTATATGTGGTAGTTGAATATGGAGTAAAAATTCCTGAAGTTGCAGAGCAAGTTCAAGATAATGTTAAAAAGGCTGTTGAGTCAATGACTGGACTTACTGTTTCTTCAATAAATATTCATGTTCAAAATGTTGTAATTCCTAAGCTTCAAGAAAATCTAGAAGAATATGAAGAATAAGGTATACCCTCTGAATTCAGAGGGTTTTTCCTTGCTTATAGCATTTATAAAGTTTACTAGAACAAGAAGTTATTGGTATAATAATTATTAACTTGATAATAATTTAAATAAAAGCTTAATATTTGGAGTAGTTACATTAGGAGGATTTTTATGAATAGAAGAAAAACAAGAGAAGCAGCTATGAAGTTACTATTTGAAATGTCAATAAATAAGGAAAATTATGAAGAGATAATTGAAAACTTTAAGGAACATACAGACTTGAATTTAGTAGAGATAGACCTAGAATACATAAACAGAGTGTTAAAAGGTGTTGAAGAAAACAAGGAAGCCTTAGATAAAAGAATAGAAGAGAATTTAAGAAACTGGAAGCTTAACCGCCTTTCTAAAATAGATCTATCCATACTTAGAATTTGTACATATGAAATTTTGTTTGAAAATGATATTCCAGAGGTTGTTTCAATTAATGAAGGAATTGAACTTGCTAAGAAATACTCTGAAGAAAAATCAGCACCATTTATTAATGGTGTACTTGCAAATATGATAAAAAACAAATAATTATATTTAAGATGCATTACAATTTATAATTATTATGAATCTAAGACAACAGCAGGAGGGTATTATAATGGGGACTATCATAAATGGAAGAGAAAAAGCTAAGGAAACTAGAGAGGAAATCAAAAATTTTGTAGCTGACCGAATTAAGGCTTCAAAGAGAGTTCCAAGCCTTGCTACCGTTCTTATTGGAGAGGATGGCGGTTCTATCTCATATATGAATAACCAAACTAAGCTATGTAATGAACTAGGACTTATACCCAAAAATATAAAACTTAAAGAAGATGTTTTAGAAAGTGAGGTAATAAAACTTATTCATCAGTTAAATGAGGATTACTCAATAGATGGAATAATAATACAGCTGCCTCTTCCAAAACATCTTAATGAAAAAAATATAACTTCTGCTATAAGCCATAAAAAGGACGTTGATTGTTTAACAGATATTAATATGGGGAAACTTTATAAAGGTGAGCAGAGCTTTATTCCTTGCACTCCGCAAAGTATACTTCACCTTATAAAGAGTACGGGTATTAATATAAGCGGAAAAAATGCAGTTATAATTGGCAGAAGCAATATTGTTGGAAAACCTACTGCTCAACTGCTTCTTAATGAAAATGCAACTGTTACAGTTTGTCATTCAAAAACTGTGAACCTGAAGGAAATATGCAGTAATGCGGATATTCTAGTAGCAGCTATTGGTAGACCAGGCTTTGTAACAAGAGAATTCATAAAAGAAGGCAGTGTTATAATAGATGTTGGCACTTCTATGGTAGAAGGTAAAATTGCAGGAGATGTGAATTTTGAAGAGGCTATGGAAAAAGCAGCTTTTGTTACTCCAGTGCCTGGTGGTGTAGGAGCAATGACAACAACTATGCTTATGAAAAATACTTGTGAGGCAATGATGAGAAATGCATATTAAAACACTTACCGTTTCAGCACTTAATAATTATGTTAAAAAAATTCTTGATAGTGATTTTATATTATCCAATATAAGTGTAAAAGGAGAGCTATCAAATTTTAAACATCACAGCAGCGGGCATCTGTATTTTTCATTAAAGGATGACTATAGTAAGATAAACTGTATTATGTTTAGAAGTCAAGCATCACAGCTTAAATTTATGCCGGAAAACGGAATGAAGGTAGTTTTGAAAGGCAGGATTTCAGTATATGAAAAAGATGGAACCTACCAAATGTACTGTACTGACATGGTTCAAGAAGGATTAGGAGAACTTTATCTTAAGTTTCAACAGCTTAAGGATATGCTTGAGAGAGAAGGACTTTTTGATTTAGACCATAAAAGACCTATTCCTAAATATCCTAGAAGAATTGGTGTAATAACTTCACCAACAGGTGCTGCCGTTCGTGATATTATAAATGTAGCTTCAAGAAGAAATAAAGGCGTTGATATTTTATTATATCCAGCCTTAGTACAGGGAGAAAACTCCAGCGAAGATCTTATTAGAGGTATTAACGCCTTAAATAAGTGTGAGGATATAGATGTAATTATTCTAGCTAGAGGCGGTGGTTCTATAGAAGAACTTTGGTCCTTTAATGACGAGAAGCTGGCTTATGCAGTATATAATTCTAAGAAGCCTGTAATTACAGGTGTGGGGCATGAAACAGATTTTACAATAGTGGATTTTGTAAGTGACAGAAGGGCACCAACTCCATCTGCAGCTGCAGAACTTGCAGTTCCCAATACAGCAGAAACTTTATTAAATATAAATGGATATAAAAAATTACTGATTTCAAGCTTATCAAGACTCATTCAAGATGAAAAAAGTAAGATTAATTTTCTTTATAAGTCTCTACAGGTTAATAGTCCACAAAATTATGTTATAAATCAATATAATTATATAGATAAATTAAATAATACTTTATATCATAATACAAAGCTAAAGCTTTCAATTAATAAGGAGTATCTAAGTAAATTATATGAAATACTCCAGTCAAAGAATCCATTAAATATTCTAAATCGCGGTTATGCAGTGATAGAGGATTTAGATGAAAATGTAATAAGTGAAGTTGAAAGATTAAAGCAGCAAGAACAAGTTAAGGTTATACTTAAGGACGGAAATATAAGACTAAAGATAAGCGAGATTGATGCTAAATCTGGTAAATGAAAGTAATTTGTTTATATGCATTTAAGCTATAAATAATTACTTCTATTTTAGTCGTAATGAATAATGGAGGTTAGCATGGCAAAGAAAAGTGAAACGTATGAATCAATGCTGAAAAGGCTAGAGGAGATAGTTAAAGCCTCCGATAACGGTGAGCTTTCTCTAGAAGAATCCATGAAAATATATGAAGAAGGCATAATACTCTGCAACAAGCTTTACAAATCTTTAAATGAGTCGGAAAGTAAGATTAAAACGCTAGTAGATGGAGAAGAAAAAGACTTTCTTTCAGAAGAGGAGTAATTATGGATACAAAAGTTTTAAAGCAGGAAGTTGAAGACTGGCTTCAAAGTTATTTTCAAAATAAAGGTTCTTATAATAAAAAAATATACGATGCAATGGCCTACAGTATTACAGTAGGAGGAAAAAGAATTAGACCAGTTTTATGCTTATTAATATATAATATTTATGAGTCAGATTATAATAAGGCAATGCCTGTTGCAGCAGCCTTAGAAATGATACATACTTATTCGTTAATTCATGATGATTTACCTTGCATGGATAACGACGATTTAAGAAGAGGAAAACCTACAAATCATAAAGTGTTTGGTGAAGGACTTGCTGTACTTGCGGGAGATGGATTATTAAATGAGGCCATGAGTATTCTAATGGAATATAGCCTACATAATTCAAAAGAGGCCTTAAAGGCAAGTGCACTTATTGCTGAAGCTGCTGGATCAGAAGGAATGATTGGCGGTCAGGTAGTAGACATATTAAGTGAAGGTAAGAGTATTTCTAAAGAACAATTATTTTATATGCACAGCAAGAAGACCGGAGCACTAATTAAGGCTGCGATACTGTCAGGAGCAATACTAGGTAAGGCACCACAGGGAGATATAGATAAATTTAATGAATTTGGTGAGAAGTTAGGGCTTGCATTTCAAATTAAAGATGATATATTAGATGTGATAGGAGATACAAATACTCTTGGTAAGAAAACTAAGAGTGATGATTCAAATAATAAAACCACCTTTGTGACAACTTTTGGTCTTGAAAGTTGTAAGGAGATGTGCGAGAATCTTACTGAAGAATGTATTAAGCTTTTAGAATCAATTGATAAAAATACTAAAGAACTTAAAGAACTGACATTGTTTTTGTTACGACGAGATTATTAAACTAGATTATATATTTTTAGTTTGTAATATTTATATTTTAAGCTACTAAGGGATTTGTCAGACTTTAGTAGCTTTTATTATATTAATATTTATTGTAATTAAACTGTATTTAAGGTATCATAAATTATATATTTAATGTTAAAGGATAGATAAAAATGTATGGAACACTAGATAAATATGAAGATAAAAGTCAAATAAGAAAAATGACGATACCAGAGCTAAATAATTTGGCTAGCGATATTCGTGAATTTTTAGTAGATAAGGTTTCAAAAACAGGAGGGCATTTAGCCTCCAATTTAGGAGTTGTAGAATTAACAATAAGTTTATATAATGTTTTTGATTTTGATAAGGATAAACTAGTTTGGGATGTAGGTCATCAGGCATATGTCCATAAGATTTTAACAGGGCGTAAAGATCGATTTGATACATTAAAGAAATATGGTGGATTAAGTGGCTTTCCAAAAGCAGAAGAAAGCAAGTATGACATGTTTGAAACAGGTCACAGTAGCACCTCAATTTCAGCAGCAGTGGGCATGGCAAGAGCAAGAGACCTAGCAGGGAAAGATCATGAAGTAGTAGCTGTAATTGGTGATGGAGCTTTAACTGGCGGAATGGCATTAGAAGCATTAAATGATGTTGGATATAGAAAATCTAAAATTATTGTGATATTAAATGACAACGAGATGTCTATTGGAAAGAATGTTGGAGGAATTTCCACTTTTCTTAGCAAGGTTAGAGTTACTCCTAAATATAATAAATTTAAACAGGAGTTTGATTCAACCCTTAGAAAAATACCAAGCATAGGTAATGGTATGGCTGAATCCATAGAAAAGCTTAAGGATGGCATAAAACAGGTTATAGTACCAAGCATGCTGTTTGAGGATATGGGTTTAAAGTATTTAGGCCCAATAGATGGTCATAATATTAAAGAATTGAGTAAAGTAATGGATATGGCTAAAAAAATAAATGAGCCTGTAATAATCCATGTGGTTACAAAAAAAGGAAAAGGATACGAATATGCAGAGAAGAACCCGGGAAAATTTCATGGAATAGGGCCTTTTCATTGTGAAAATGGTGAATTATGTGCATCACCTAAGAAAACTTATTCGGGTGCTTTTAGTAATGCAATAGTTGAAATTGCAAAAGAAGATAAAAGTGTTGTAGCAATTACTGCAGCAATGAGAGATGGTACAGGACTAGGTGATTTTGCAAAAGAATTTAGTAATAGATTTTTTGATGTAGGTATTGCAGAACAGCATGCCGTTACTTTAGCTGCTGGCATGGCAAAAGAGGGATTAAGACCTGTGTTTGCGGTTTATTCTACATTTCTTCAGAGGGCATATGATCAAGTAGTACATGATGTGTGCATGCAAAATCTTCCTGTAGTTTTTGCAATAGACAGAGCAGGTTTAGTTGGTGAAGATGGTGAAACACATCAAGGTGTTTTTGATTTATCATTTTTATCACATATACCTAATATGTGTATTATGGCACCAAAATGTATTGAAGAATTAGGAAATATTTTTAGATGGGCATTAAAACAGGACTTTCCTATAGCAATAAGGTATCCAAGGGGTGGAGACAACCCAAATGCTATTATTAGTCCTTCTGAGAATTTTGTAAAGGGAAAGTGGGAAGTATTATATAAGGCAGATGAGAGCAGGATAACAAATACTTCAAATAAAATTGCGCTGGTTGCTACAGGTAAAATGGTGCAGCAAGCAGTTCTTGTAAAAGAAAAGCTTATAAATAAGGATGTAGCCCTAACAGTTATTAATGCAACTTTTGTTAAGCCAATTGATAAAGAACTAATTAGAAAGCTTGTAAAAGAGAATTATACTATTGTTACTTTGGAAGATAATTTAATTCATGGTGGCTTTGGCAGCTTGGTATTAGAATTTGTGGCAAGTATTAGTCATAATACAAAGGTGCTGAATTTAGGATTTGATGATAGGTTTATAACCCATGGTAGCGTTGACACTCTTTATAAATTAAATAATTTAGATGTTACTGGAATAGCAAATAGTATTATGAAATTAATATAAACTAAGGAGTTTGAAATGTCAGAAGCAAAAGAACGTTTAGATTTATTGCTTGTTAATAAAGGTCTTTTCACATCAAGGGAAAGGGCAAGAGCAAGCATAATGGCAGGGGAAATATTTGTTGATGGAATTAGGGTAGATAAATGTGGTGAGAAGGTTAAAGAAGCAGCAAATATTGAGTTTAGAGGACAGACTATGCCTTATGTAAGCAGAGGAGGATTAAAGCTTGAAAAGGCTATAAAAACCTTTGGAGTGCAATTAGAAGGAAAGACCTGTATGGATATTGGTGCATCTACAGGCGGATTTACAGACTGCATGCTTCAAAATGGGGCTGTAAAGGTATTCTCTGTTGATGTAGGATATGGACAATTAGCTTGGAAGCTTAGAACTGATGAGAGAGTTGTCTGCATAGAAAGAACAAATGTAAGATACTTAACTTTTGAGCAAATTGGCCAATATTGTGACTTTGCAAGTATAGATGTATCATTTATTTCATTAAAGACGATAATGTCAGCAGTTGTAAATTTGCTTAATGAGGATGCTAAAATTGTTGCCTTAATCAAGCCACAGTTTGAGGCTGGTAGAGAAAAGGTTGGAAAAAAAGGAGTAGTGCGTGAAAAATCTACTCATATTGAAGTTATAAATAAAGTAATAGATTTTTGCCACAGTATAAATCTTGTAATTCTTGGACTAAGTTTTTCACCAATTACAGGACCAGAAGGGAATATAGAGTATCTATTATATTTAACAAAGGATGCAAGCGTTAAGGAAGATTTTGATATGAGTTTAGTTGAGAATACAGTAGAGGAGTCTCATAAAAGTCTTTCATAGCTATTAATTCAGTTTCTTATGGTATAGGAGGAAAAATGAAGAATATAGGTATAAATATAAATTCTTCTAAAGATAAAGATGAAAAGATATTAAATGCAGCTTTAGATATAATAAATAATACATTTGACAGACCTGAAATAAAAGTTTTCAAGGATGCAAGAGGTTTTACCGGAGAAAATAATAAAGATTTAGATATGCTTATTTCCTTTGGTGGTGATGGAACTATATTAGGTACTGCTAGAGAAATCTGCAGTTATAATATACCAATACTTGGAGTTAATATTGGTAATTTAGGCTTTCTTACTGAAGTTGCATTCTCTGACTTTGAAGTAGCTTTAAAGGCAATATATGAAGGTAATTATACTATAGAAGATAGAATGATGTTAGATTGTAAAATGAGTAGTAGATCTGGTGATTCAGAATTTATTGCTCTCAACGATATAGTTTTATCTAAAGGTACACTTGCTAGAATGGTAGGATATAGTATTTATATTGATGATAAATTTTATACCACCTTTACTGCAGACGGGGTTATTATTTCCACTCCAACGGGTTCAACTGCTTATTCATTATCAGCTGGAGGGCCATTAATATATCCAAATTTAAATTTAATATCAATTACTCCTATTTGTCCTCATTCAATTGGGGTAAGAACTTTGGTATCGGATGGCAACAGTAAAGTTGTAGTTTCAGTAAATAAAAATCATGACAGCGTTTTCTTAACAATCGATGGTCAAAAGTCCGTAGAGGTTTATGAAGATGACATTATAACTATAAGTTCCTCAGAAGTAAAGTGTAAGCTTATTAAGCTAGGAAATTATAATTATTTCAATATATTACGAAAAAAGATAACATCAAAAAGTAAAGAATGTGAAGGGGATAGGATATGAAAGTAACACGTCATTCAAAAATACTGGAGATAATTAATTCAAAGGATATTGAGACTCAAGAGGATTTGGCTGAAGAACTAAAGAAAATCGGTATGGATGTAACTCAAGCCACTGTATCAAGAGATATAAAGGAATTAAAACTTATAAAGGTTCTTTCAAAGAGTGGAAAATATAAGTATGCTTCCATAGCACCAGTAGAAAAGTTTTTTGCAGATAAATTAGTTAGCGTTTTTAGTCAGACAGTAATTTCAGTTGAAAAAGTAGATAAATTTGTTGTGCTTAAAACTATGTCTGGATCTGCATCTGTTGCAGGTGAAGCAATTGATTCCTTAAGTTTTGATGGAATAGTGGGTACTATTGCAGGAGATAATACTGTATTTATTCTTGTAAGAACAGAGGAACAAGCAAATGAATTGGTTTATAAGCTTAAGAAGATGATTAGCGAACAGGAGGCTTAAAATGCTTCTTCAATTAAATATTACTAATTTTGCGTTGATTGAAAATCTCAGTATTTCTTTTGAGCAGGGGTTTAATGTATTGTCAGGAGAGACGGGAGCTGGAAAGTCAATACTTATAGATGCAATAAATTTCGTTTTAGGTGAAAAGTTTAATAAGGATCTAATAAGGACTGGGGAAGAAAAAACCTTTGTTGAGGCTATTTTCACTATCGAAAATCAAAAAACTAGAGATGTTCTTAATTCTCTCGATATTGAATACGACGATTTAATAATTATAAGTAGAGAAGCATTTCAGTCAGGTAAAACTATTGCAAAGGTAAATGGCAAGTCCTTAGTACTTTCAAACATAAAATTAATAAGCAGCACTTTACTGGATATTCACGGACAGCATGAGAATCAAAACTTGCTTGAAATATCCAATCATATTAATTATTTAGATTATTATGGTGGAAAAGCAATAGATAACCAGTTGCTGGAGTATAGAGTTGGATATAGAAGATATGTTGAAATTATTTCTGAAATTGAAAGATTAAGCGGACATAGTGGAGAAAATGAAAAGCTTGTTGATTTTTATAAATATCAAATAGATGAGATAAATGCGGCAAAATTAAAGGTTGATGAAGATATTGAACTTGAAAAAAGGTTTTCGATTTTAAACAATGCTGAGAAGATTAGCAATATATTAGAAAGCTGTTATGTAGATCTCTTTTCTGGAGATGACAATGTACACTCTGTTTATGATAGGTTATCTTATTCTATAAGAGAATTACGATCTATCGAAAAACATATGGATAAAGTAGTAGATATTGCAAATTCTTTCGAAGAAATGTTTTATAATTTAGAAGAAAACGCAAAAGAGCTCAGACATTTAAAAGATAACATTAGCTATGATGAGGAAGAACTAAACTATATAAATAGCAGAATGTATCAAATTACAAATTTAAAGAAAAAATATGGAAAATCCATAGAAGATATTTTAAATTATAAAGAAAAAATTGAAAAGCAATATAGTGAACTTGTAAACAAAAGTGAAATAATCGAGAAGTATAAGGCTGAAAAGGAAAAGGTCTTAGATAGTTTAAGACTTAAAACCAGCAAGCTGCATAAACTTAGAAACGAAATAGCTCTTGAACTAGAAGCTAAAATTAAAAAAGAGCTTGATTACGTTGGCCTTGAAAAAAGTACTTTTAAAATAAGTATTACATTACTTGATGATTTTAATGAAAATGGTTCTGATAAAGTTCAATTTTTAATTTCTACTAATCCAGGAGAACCACTAAAATCCATGGAAAAGATAGTGTCTGGTGGAGAGCTTTCAAGAATTATGTTGGCACTTAAAACAGTGTTTGTAAATAAGGATAGAATCCCATCTGTTATTTTTGACGAAATAGATACTGGTATTAGTGGAAGAATAGCCCAAAGCGTTGCAGAAAAGATGTATTTAATTTCATGTTCCCATCAGGTTTTTTGTGTTACTCACTTGCCTCAAATAGCTTGTATGTCAGACGTACATTATTTAATAGCTAAAAGTGTTGAACAGAATAAAACATATACAAGTATAGATAAACTAAATTTGAGTAAAAAAGAGATGGAAATAGCTAGAATGATAGGCGGAAGTGAGGTAACTAGGCTTACTTTAGAACATGCAAAAGAGATGATTGAACTTGCGGATATTAAAAAAAATTCCCTAAAAAGTGCTAAATAAATTAATAAAAAAAAAATTTTTTGGAATAATATAATCATAACAATTTTGTTATGATTTTTTTTTGTAAAAAAACATATTGGCAAATTTCCAATTCATTTAATGATTAATATTTTATTATTTATCATATTTTGTACTTTAGTAAAAGAGTTTGACTTTTATTCAAACTATCTAATAGCATAATAAAAACTTATAAGGGCAAGTTAAAGTTAGATAAACAAACAAGACAGGAGGTAAAAACATGAGGAAAAAACGAATTTGTTTATTATGCTGTTTTTTAGCTCCTATTTTATATCTGGCATTTAGCTTGTACATCAAAATTGACAAAATACCAAATACCATTTTTATCAGAGAGGGCCAAAATATAACCTATGATTATTTACTTAAATTCTCTGAGGATGATGACGTAAAGGTATCAAATTTAATAGACAAAAAAGAAACTGAAAAAAAGGCAAAGGTTAAACTTCTAGGATTGCTACCAATTAAATCAGTTTCCGTTAAAGCAGTTCCTTCAGAGGTTATGCTTTATCCAGGTGGGCAGCCGCTTGGAGTAAAGATAAGTACAAAAGGTGTCTTAGTTGTAGCCTTATCAGATATTGAGACTGCTAAAGGAAAAGTAACTAGTCCAGGAGCTTCTTCAGGGATACAGATTGGTGACAGTATAATAAAAATAAATAAAAAGGAAATATCTAGTGCTGAACAAGTAGCAAGTCTGGTTAATAGTTCTGAAGGTAATGAACTAGCAATAACTATTGAAAGAAAAGGTACTATTATAAATAAAAAAGTTACACCAATAAAAAATGATAGTGATAATAGTTATAAGATAGGACTTTGGGTGAGAGATTCTACTGCTGGCGTTGGTACACTTACTTTTTATGATGCAAAAAGCCAAAGGTTTGCGGCATTAGGACATCCAATAACTGATATAGATACTGGGACTATTTTAAATGTTAGTACCGGACAAATAGTGTCTTCTTCAATAGTATCAGTAAGAAAAGGACTAAGAGGAAGTCCGGGAGAACTAAAGGGCATATTTGTGGATGAAGATTCTTCACTTGGAAGTGTAAGTAAAAATACAGAGTGTGGCATATTTGGAAGTGCAGATAAAAGTTTAATAAATAAAAAGTATGATAAACCAATGAAAGTTGCTCTAAGAAATGAAATAAAAGAAGGTCCGGCTAAGATTATAACCACGGTACAAGGAGAAGAACCTAAAGCTTACAGTATAGAAATACAAAAATTATTAGAGCAGGATTCACCAGGACCCAAAAGCATGATAATAAAAGTTACAGATTCTGAGTTGTTAGAAAAAACAGGTGGTATAGTTCAAGGAATGAGTGGGAGCCCAATAATACAGAATGATAAAATAGTAGGAGCAGTAACTCACGTTCTTATAAACAAACCTGATGTAGGGTATGGAATATATATAGAATGGATGCTTAAGGATGCTGATATTCTGACAAAATAAGCTTAATTAAATAAAAATATAATAAAATCTATTCTAAATGAACATAAATAATTAAATTTGTTATTTATGTTCATTTTATTTTTATTTTTTTTATATTTAATAAAAAAGTTCATAATGTAGGAAGGAATTATCGTACTTTTGTCGAATTTATAAATTGTTAAGATATGGAATTAAAAATTGATATGGAATTAAAATGAAGGGAGTTAAATTTATGGAGGATTCAAAAATCAGTGTAATAATCGCAGATGATAACAAAGAATTTTGTAACATCTTAAACGACTATTTATTAAATCAAAGAGATATTGTGGTAACTGGTATTGCTAAAGATGGAGTTGAAGCATTAAAGTTAATAGCAGAGAAAAAACCAGATTTAGTTGTTCTTGATATAGTTATGCCTCATCTTGACGGACTTGGAGTACTTGAGAGGTTAAACACTATGAACATAGATCCATTGCCAAGAATTATTGTCCTTTCAGCAGTAGGACAAGATAAGATTACTCAAAGAGCTATTACTCTTGGTGCAGATTATTATGTTGTTAAGCCTTTTGATATGGATGTATTTACAAAGAGAATAAGACAAATGTTCAACAACACTATATCAAGTGATGAAGTTAAAAAGACAGTTTCAATAATGGATACAACAGAAATTAAGATTAACAAAAATGAGCCAATGGATTTAGAAGCTGAAATAACAAATATAATACATGAAATTGGAGTTCCAGCTCACATCAAAGGCTATATGTATTTGAGAGAAGCTATAAATATGGTTGTGCATGATATAGAACTTCTATCAGCAGTTACAAAAGAGTTATATCCATCCATAGCAAAGAAGTATAATACCACAGCTAGTAGAGTTGAAAGAGCTATAAGACATGCTATAGAAGTAGCTTGGAGTAGAGGACAAGTTGATACAATAAATAAGTTATTTGGCTATACAATTCACAATGATAAAGGCAAGCCAACAAATAGCGAGTTTATTGCTATGGTTGCTGATAAGCTAAGATTAAAAAATAAAGTTAGCTAAAATTATTAGTTAAAAATTTATATTAGTTTGTTTTCACAATTTGTAATTAATGCTATAAAACTCGATAGTCTCCTTATTATGAGACTATCGAGTTTTTTTTAGTTAGAATTCATGGTCTTAAATGCATTTTGAAGATTTCCTGTCATAGCATTAAGTAAGTCATCATTTGGATCAATCAGCCAGCTCTTTTTGTCTTCACTTTTGACTAGATTTATAGTGACATCGGTGGTTGTTTTCATAGCACTTGGATCGTTAATGCTGTTTGTAAAGTATTGATTAATAAGTTTTTCAGTTTCGGCTTCATTTTGATCTTCTCCACTTAATGCTTTTGCCATAAGTGTTGGTAATAAATCTGAAATCATATTTCCTGTAATTTTAACTAAATCTACTGTGGTTACTTTTGCATTAACCGTAGCTGTATCACCTTTAACCACAGAGGATTCAATTTTATAATCAAGCTTTGAGAACACTGCTTTAGCAATTTTTTCTTCATCTGCATTTTTATAAGATATCTCATTTTTGCTATCTGTTTTAACAAATTTAGCTGCTGAATTTACATCTTCTTTTTTTAACGCATCAAAGAAGCCAGAAACAGCTGAATCAGGCTTTGACGTGCTAGTGCTAGCACAGCCTATTAAAGAAAGAAATAGCGCTGTTATTACTAGCAGACAAAGTGATCTTTTAAAGGTTAATTTCATTTTGAAGTCCCCCTAAAAAATAATAGGCAATAAAAGTATATGCTTAGATACTAGTTAAGTATACTTATTTATGCATAATCTTATTTTAATAATCATAGATATTTATATATGCTTAACAAAGGGGGATAAATAATGAAAAACGATAAATTAGCGAGTAACTTTAATAAGCATCTCCAGGAGAATTTTTGGCTATACATTATAAGCTTATTATGTGTTTTTACGGGAGTAGTTCTTGGTATATATGCTGTAAAGTACATGGGAGATTTTGAAAAAAGTGATTTAGTAAGCTATATTCAAAATTTTACTACCAATATAAAATCTCAAAGCATAAATAATAAAAACGTCTTTTTGGGTACACTTAAGAATAATTTTATTATGACATGTGCAATATGGTTTTTAGGGTTAACAATGATAGGAATTCCCATAATTTTAGTAGTTGATGTCATAAAGGGGTTTACTTTAGGTTTTAGTATCAGCTTTTTTTTAAATGGCATTGGCAGTAAGGGCATTGGAGTTGTTTTGCTTGGCATTATGCCTCAGAATATAATATATATACCATGTATAATTTTCTGTTCAGTAATTGCAATGGAATTTTCCTTGAATTTTTTAAAGGAAAAGATTAATAATAAATGGACAAAAAGTATTTGGGTTAAAATAGTATCATATTCTTTTGCATTTTTAATAGTATTTTTAGTTATGTGCTTTGGATTTATAATTGAAGCATATATTAGCCCATTATTGATTAAACTAATACTGTAATTTGGAAGTGTTGCAAAGTGTTTTTAAGACAAGAATTTTATGATTTCGTATTAAATATAATAAAATGCTTTTTAATTCTAATTATTTTTGGTGTTTTGCTTCCTCAAATAGTGGATTATTTTTTATATTCTATATATAAGTCGAATATTTATGACAACAGTATTCTTGTTTATAATCTAATAGACAATAATTATAAAATATTATATAATTATATATACATATTTAAATTACTTTTTAGTGCTTAGGTTTTGATATTTAAAAGTATAATATCATTATGATGCGTGATTTTAATTTTCACGCTTTTATTCTATTTTAGATATTATACTTTAATATATATTTTACATAATTAAAAGAAAGGAGAAAACATATGACCAAAAGAGTAGTTTTAATTGTATTAGACAGTGTTGGCGCAGGCGAAATGCCAGATGCTAAAGATTACAAAGACCAAGGTAGTGATACTTTAGGTAATATTTCTAAGCACGTGGGAGGCCTTAGACTTCCAAACATGGAAAAGCTAGGACTTGGTAATATTGACGGTATCAAGGGAATAGTTAAAGCAGAAAATCCTATTGGAGCTTATGGAAAATGCAGTGAGCTTTCAAAGGGTAAAGACACAGTTACAGGTCATTGGGAAATATCTGGTTGTGTTCTACATACTGCACTTAATACTTATCCTCAAGGATTCCCAAAAGAAATAATAAGTGAGTTTGAAAAGAGAATAGGAAGAAAAATTATAGGAAATGTGGTTGCTTCAGGTACTGAAATTATTAAAGAAATGGGCGACGAACATGTTAAAACTGGATGTCCTATAATTTATACATCTGCAGACAGCGTATTTCAAATAGCAGCTCACGAGGAAGTAATTCCACTAGATGAACTTTACAGAATGTGCACTATAGCTAGAGAAATGCTAGTTGATGATTGGGCAGTTGGAAGAATAATAGCAAGACCTTTTGTAGGAACAAGCGGAAGTTATACAAGAACTTCAAACAGACGTGATTTTGCTCTTGACCCATTTGATAAGACTATACTAGAGTATATAAGTGAAGCCGGCATGAGTGTTGCAGCAGTAGGTAAGATAGAGGATATATTCAATAAGAAGGGTGTTACTGATGCAGTTCATACAAAGAATAACATGGATGGCGTTGATAAAACTCTTGATTACATGGATTCAATTGAAAAGGGTTTAATATTCACTAACTTAGTTGACTTTGACATGCAGTATGGTCATAGAAATGATCCAGAAGGATATGCAAAAGCTCTAGTTGATTTTGACAACAGACTTCCTGAAATAATTGCAAAGCTTAAGAAGGATGATGTATTAATAATTACTGCTGACCATGGATGCGATCCAACAACAGAAAGCACAGACCACTCAAGAGAGTATATACCAGTACTTGTATATGGCGAAGAAATAAAAGCTAATACTAATCTAGGAATTAGAAAATCTTTCGCTGATATAGGTAAGACGACTCTAGGATTACTAGATATAAATAATGAGCTGTATGGAAGCGCTTTCTTGTCCGAAATACAAAAATAAATGCTATAAGAAAAGGTTGTGTAACTTTTACAAAGATTATTCAGCCTTTTTTTATTTTTTGTAAAAGTGTTGTTTGAAAATATTGTGATAATCTTCTTTGAATTTGGTAAAACTAAGCGTGTGAAAGGAGGAATATCATGAAAAAAAGTATAAAAAATATTTTAACATTTACTTTAGTTTTAATTTTTGCATTGCAAGTTTTTGGATTTAAAGCTAATGCCCTAGAGGAGGACATTAAGGTTGATGCAAAATCTGCACTATTAATGGAGCCATTGACAGGAAAGGTGATTTATGAAAAAAATTCACATGAAAAGTTGCCACCTGCATCTGTAACTAAAATAATGACTATGCTCCTTACAATGGAAGCTGTTGATAGTGGCAAAATAAAATTCACAGACAAAGTAACAGCAAGTGAAAATGCAAAGAAAATGGGCGGAAGCACAATGCTTCTAGATGCAGGAGAAGTAAGAACTGTTGAAGAGCTGATAAAGGGGATTGCTATTGCATCCGGAAATGATGCTGCAGTTTGCATGGCTGAATATCTAGCAGGAAGTGAAGAGGCTTTTGTAAAGCTTATGAATGAAAGAGCTAGAGGTCTTGGAATGAATGACACAACCTTTAAGAATTGCACAGGTTTAAATGCTCCAGGACATGTAACAAGTGCATATGACATATCAATTATGTCTAGAGAGCTTTTAAAACACAGTTCAATACTAAAATATTCAGGAACATATATGGAGACAATCAGTGAAGGAAGAAAAACTCCTATAGGACTAGTAAATCATAACAAGCTAGTTAGATTCTTTAAGGGCTGTGATGGTTTGAAGACTGGTTTTACAGAAGAAGCAAAATATTGCATTTCTGCCACAGCTACTAGAGATGGGGTAAGAATGCTATCAGTAATTATGGGATCTCCTAGTTATAAGGTAAGAAATAGAGATGCTAGTATGCTGCTAAATTATGGCTTCTCAAAATTTGAGTGTAAAAAGCTAATAGATAAGGATACAGAAATAGAAAAAGTTTCTTTAAATAAGCAGGGTGACAAGTATTTTGTAGCAAAGGCTAAAGATGACTTTTCTATTATGTTGGAAAAGGGTATTAATAATAAAATAGATAAAAAATGTGTAATAGGCGTAGATAAAAATAAAAAGCAGTATAAAAAAGGCGATGTAGTAGGATATTGTGAAATAAGCATAAACAATGCAGTAGTTGGAAAAGTACCAGTATACACAGATAGAGATTTTAAAAAGTCAAGATTTTTTGATGATATAAAAAACAGTGTTAGAAACTTATTTGATAAATCAATTTAATGTTGTTAAAATAGCTTAATGGGATACATAGCCTATTAAGTTATTTTAATTTATAGAACTTTTTTACTATATAAAACCCTAAAAATGTTATATAATCTATTTAGTATAGATATACAAACACAGATAAATTATAGGAGAGATAGTTAATGTCAATAAACATTAAAATACAAAACTTCGAAGGACCATTTGACTTATTGCTTCATTTAATTAAAAAAAATGAAATGGATATTTATGATATACAAATTTATGAGATAACTTCACAATATCTCCAGTATCTTAATGAAATGAAAGAAATGGATTTAGATATAACTTCAGAATTTATTGTAATTGCAGCTACTTTAATTGAAATTAAATCAAAATTATTACTTCCAGTAAGTAAAAATGAGGAAGAAGAAAATACTGAGGAGAAGGATCCAAGAAAAGAACTTATAGAAAGACTAGTAGAATACAAGAAATTTAAATATATTGCACAAATACTTAGAGCTAAGGAAGAAGGTACAGGTGTAATGTACCCAAAGAAAGCAGAAATTATTGAAGATTTAAATCCCAAAAATAATGTTGTACCATTAAATGAAATTCTAAAAGATATAACCATGTTGGATTTATACAATATTTATAACAATTTACTTCATATATATGAAAGCAAAATGAATACAGCAAATGTTATTCAAAGAGAAATACCTGTAGATTCCTTTAAAATAGAAGACAAAATGGATCATCTAAAGGAAATTATTCATCCAGGAAAAAAATTATATTTTTCAAGTATTATTAAAGACTGTGGAAGTAAAATCGAAGTTGTGGTTACCTTCTTGGCGCTGCTTGAGCTTATTAAACTAAAGTCTGTTAAGGTTTTACAAGAGAAAAGTTTTACTGAAATATACATCGAGGGGGTAGATGCAGATGAATAATTATGCTGAGCAAATGGAAATAGAAGAAGCATCAAAAAGAAATATATATTATTCTATTATTGAATCAATACTATTTGTAAGTGGTGAGCCACTTTTATTAAATGATATTAGCAGTATTCTTGAATGTGAGACAAGCTTTGCAGAAATGCTGCTGCAGGAATTGTCGGAGCAGTATAATAAAGAAAATAGAGGAATACAGCTTATAAAAGTTAATGCAGGATATCAACTTGTAACTAAGGCAAAGAATAGTGAATATGTTCAAAAGCTGTTAAAGACAAATACTAGACAGTCTTTATCACAGGCGGCGTTAGAAACTTTGGCTATAGTAGCGTATAAGCAGCCTATAACTCGTGCAAGTATAGATGAAATCAGAGGGGTAAAAAGTGATAGAGCATTAACAACACTTATGGATAGAAATCTATTAAAAGAAAGTGGTAGACTTGATGTAGTAGGAAGGCCAATATTATATTCTACAACAGATGAGTTTTTAAGACACTTCGGGTTAGATAATTTGAAGCAGATGCCTTCTATAGATGAGATTGTAAAAAGTATTGAATTATTTGATAATATGGATGCTAATGAAAATAAAGAAGAAAATAAGGAATAATTATTCCTTATTTTCTTTTTCTTTATCTTCACATTTTTTTTCTTTTGATTTAGACATACTCTTAAACATCTCAATTATTTGAGGTATAGAATCAAGAGCTTTATCATAAGTACTGTCATACTCTACAGGAAGCAGTCTAATAGTATCATTTTTAATTACTATAAAAGCTACTGGTTTAACTGTAACACCAGCACCTGCTCCTCCTCCAAAAGGATATTTTAGAAGGCTTTCCCTATGCTTGCTTTCAGAAAATTCACTTCCACCTGATGCAAAGCCAAAGGATAGCTTAGAAACAGGTATTACAGATATTCCATCGCCACAGTTAATAGTATCGCCGATGATGGTATTAACATCAACCATGTTTTTTATGTTTTCCATAGTGGTTTTCATTAGATTTTCAATTGGGTGACTATCCATATTGTTCCTCCTTAAATTATAGATTGAGTTATACTATAGTCTAATTTCTTGGATTTTTTTATAGTTTTTAGAAAAAATATGCCCATGTAGATAATTTTAGCTAAGCTAATGAAAATTATACATTTTAAATCACAATCAAAAGTTAACTTGTTGTATTCGGGCTCAACAGAAATGTCATATTGTTTAATACTGAAAAATATTTTTAATACTTCATACATATTAGCCAAAAAAGCCGAAATAACTCCGTAAGAAATACCTGTTAAAGCAGCATCATCTAATCCATAATGGCTTTTTAATCTTAATCTTAAATTAGGCTTATACTTAATTCCACCTATATCAATAATCATTTCTTTATAATACATAAGCTTTGAGATTAAATCTTTATTCTCATCATTTTCATAACATTTTACTTTTTTAAATTTTCTTTTCATTATTTTCATATGTATGTTTTTTATATTGAGCTTAAATCTATAAATATATACTTCGGGCTCATCTATGTAGTGCAGTCTTATACTAAAAGGAAGAGGTATAAACATTAGTACTGCTATAATAATTAGAATTTTTATAAAAAGATACATAATAATTTCCTCCATTATTTAATATTTGTTATTATAACCATCTATATGAAAATTATTAACAGTAAATAATAACTGAATAAGAAGATAACTATATAACAAGTTACAGATTACCTAAAATTTTCATGAGTAATATAAATTAAAATGAAAAAAATAAATACTAGTACTAAGTGAGGTGGTATAATGAAAAAGCTATACATGAAAGTAATATCATCATTTATTTGCTTAATAATAATGATAAGTCCTATAATTACTGCAAAGGCTCAAGCAGAAGAACTTAATATAAATGCTATGTATGCAATTGCCTTAGACAGTAAATCAAAAGTGGTTCTTTATAATAAGAATGCATATATGCTAGTGCCTATGGCAAGTACTACCAAAATTATGACAGCTTTAGTAGCTCTAAAGTACGGAGATTTGGATAAAAAGATTGAAATATCTAGTAAGTCTGCTGGTATTCATGGCTCTACTGTAGGTTATAAAAAGAATGAACAAATAACCTTAAAAGAGTTGATTTTTGGACTAATGCTGCGCTCAGGAAATGACGCTGCTATAGCTATTGCAGAAGGAATAGGTGGAGATGTTGAAGGTTTTGCAAAGCTTATGAATGAATATTCAGCACAGATAGGACTATGTAATACACATTTTCAATCGCCACATGGACTGGATAGTGATGAACATTATACTTCAGCATATGATTTGGCTCTAGTTACTGCAAAAGCAAGAGAAATTCCACTTTTTAATGAAATTGTGCAGTCAAAGGATGTAGATAAAAAAACTTATGGTTTTACAAGGGATTATCATAATATAAATAAAATTCTATGGCAGCTTCCAAATGCAAGTGGAGTTAAAACTGGTTTTACAGGAAAGGCAGGCAAGTGCCTGGTTACTTCTGTAAATATTAAAGGAAACGATGTAATAATTGTTGTGTTAAACTCAAGTGATAGGTGGAATGTAACAAAAAAGATTAATGACTATGTTCAAAAAAAATATGAGTACAAAAAGTTGTTTTCAAAAGGTGATATTGTATCTGAAATAACTATCTGTGATAAAAGCAGTGAAAAGGTAAGGCTTTATACAGATGAGGATATAATACTTCCGGTAAGAAGTGATGCCAGCTATCATGTACAAATAGTAAAACCAAAAAGTGTTATAAAAGGTGGTATTAAAAAGGATGATAAATTGGGAAGCCTTTGTGTATTAAAGGATAACGAAGCTATATATACTATTAGCTTAAAAGCTAAGGACAGCTGCAAAAGTCATAAATTCATTAAAAATATTTATTAAATGGTGCATTTTTAAATCAGTATTTCAAATTGGAAATACTGATTTTTTATTGTTTTTTTATAAAGTTATCTAGTACTTGTAACAAAATCAAGAAAAAGAAATATTTTAATAGTATAGCAATTATGTATTTTAGTTTTGGATTTGCATATTGAATTAAGGAGGAGTTGGGATGAACTATGAAATAAGAGATTGCATAGATGCAGGTACTGAGTATTGCCCTTGCCACCTTTCAGAGACTGGTGATTGTATCTTATGCTCTCAACTTTCAGGAAAAACTTTTTGCGATTGTATAAATTGGAAAGGAGTCTGTATATATCAGGAGTATATTTGGAATGGTGGAAAGGCGAAAGAAGGCAGAAAGACCTATACTTGTAAAATAATTAGTAAAGAAAACCCTGAAGATAAAATTATGGTCCTCACTGTATTAGCTCCTCATGAACTGGTAAAGAATCTTATACATCCAGGAAGCTATATATTTTTAAGAGATCATAAAACTTCTCCATTTTATGATGTGCCAATCTCTATAATGGACATCAATGTTGAAGAAAACACATTTACTATAGCAATTGAGGTAAAGGGAATTAAAACTAAAAAATTGGATGCACTTAAGGATGAGGATAAAATTCTCGTAAGGGGACCTTATTGGAATGGAGAGCTAGGTCTTAAGCATATTTACAAGAGTAAAGATGGCATCTCTATATTAATTGCTAGGGGAGTTGGGCAAGCGCCAATGGTACCAGTTCTGAAAAAGCTATATGCTAATGGCAATAAAACAATTGTTATTTTTGACAAATCAAACTATAAAAAGAGTTTAATAGATAAATATTTAGAAATGTGCAATTCAGAAGTAATATATTGCAGTACCCTTCAAGGTGGAAACCTTTCAGAGGATTTTAAAAATCTGCTTACAAAATTAATGGAAAATAATAAAATAAATCTAATACATTGCTCTGGACCTGATATATTAAATTATAAGGTTATAGAATATATTGGTGATAAAGCTCCATTTTCTTGCTGTAATAACGCTAAAATGTGTTGTGGAGAAGGTATTTGCGGTGCCTGCTCAACAAGATATAAAGGACATAAGGTTAAGAAGCTTTGCAAAGTTCAAATAGAACCAAAGTATATTTTTAAAGAGAGAAGATTTATTTAGTAATAGGTATGGAGGGTTTATAATGAAAGTTATAGTTATTGGAGGAGGATGGTCTGGCTGTGCTGCTGCTATTTCAGCTAAAAAAGCAGGAGCGCAGGTAATTCTCTATGAAAAGACCGACATGCTGCTTGGCCTCGGAAACGTAGGTGGAATAATGAGAAATAACGGAAGATACACTGCTTCTGAGGAGCTTATAGCTCTTGGTGCAGGAGAACTAATAAATATTACGGATAGTAAGAGCAGACACAAGAATATAGAATTCCCAGGGCATAAGCATGCATGGTTATATGACGTAAACCTAGTTGAGCCGGAAGTAAAGAGCTACCTAAAGAACATAGGAGTAGAAATTAACACTTTAAGTAGAGTTATAGATGTTGAAAAAGAAGGAAATAAAATAAAAGGAATATTCCTTTCAGATGGTTCTTATACTGATGGAGATGTGTTTATTGAAACTACAGGTTCTACAGGACCTATGGGAAACTGCTTGAGGTATGGTAATGGCTGCTCAATGTGTATACTGCGCTGTCCAGCTTTTGGACCTAGAGTAAGTATAAGCAGCAGAGCAGGAGTAGAAGACCTGCAGGGAGAAAGAGAAGATGACGTTTTTGGTGCCTTCAGCGGCTCCTGTAAGCTGTGTAAGGAAAGCCTTTCAGAAGAAATAGTAAAGGAACTGGATGAAAAAGGAGTAGTAGTATTAAAGGTACCGCCTGAAGATGTAAATATTGATAAATTAAAATTAAAAGTATGTCAGCAATATGCTCTTAAAGAATTTGCAGAGAATATCGTCCTTCTTGATACAGGTCATGCAAAATTAATGACTTCTTATTATCCGCTGGATAAACTTAGAAAGATACACGGTCTTGAGAATGTAAGGTATTTAGACCCTTATGCAGGTGGAAAAGGAAACTCCATAAGATATCTATCTGTAGCTCCTAGAACAGATGACATGAAGGTTAAAGGCATTGATAATCTGTTCTGTGCAGGAGAAAAAGGAGGATTATTCGTAGGTCATACTGAAGCTATCTGTACTGGTTCCCTTGCAGGACATAATGCAGTTAAATATGCACTTGGAATACCTCTTCTTATACTGCCAAAGAACACAGCAATTGGAGATCTTATAGCTTATGCAAACTACAAGATGATGACCAAGGAAGGAAGGCGTAACAGATATACCTTCGCAGGTGCTGAATACTTTGAACACATGAAAGAAGTTGGATTATATACCACAGACACTATTGAAATAAGGAGTAGAATAGCAAAGCTAAATCTCTCAGATATAATGAACGCAAAGTTGATTTGATGTATAATACAGGTTTGAAACGAAATAGTAGAGTTTCAAACCTGTATTTTTTAACTGCCTGTTAAAAATACGATTATGTATAAACTATAAGTAAAAGGAGAAAGGAAAGCTTGTTTGCAATATTTTAAAATAAATGAGCAAAAGAAGTAAAAAGATAAGTTCTTAAATTCTTAAGTTCAAACCTTCTAAAATTCTTAAGAAGGTTTGATTGGCAGCTTATTATCCAGTGCTAAAGGAAAAATTTACACATCATTTATAAAATTAAAGCTGTCGCCTACGAGATGGATTTTTGGCTTGATTTAGTCTTACTTTATTTAATTTCAAATTTTAGAAGTGGTTTATCTTCAGGAGAGAATTGAAGTTGTAATCCATAATCTCCTTTTGGCTGTTAATAAAACATAGTTCCTTTAACCTCTCCAACTGATGAAAAGTCTCCTGAGCTAAATGCTGTGTCCTTATCAAAAGAGCTACTTACAATACTGTATTATAGGTTCCCATATACTAATTTAGCAACTTTTTCTTGTTCTACGTTGCCAAATTTTACAGTACTGCTCCCACTTTGTAAATAAGTTTGCGCTGTTGCATAATCAACCTTAAATTAAATATCCATTTACAATTGTACCGTGATGTTCAACAAGTGTAAAATTAAGGCATAGTACATGTTTCTAATACGTATTTCCTATGACACTGAGGTCATTGCAAAAACAACTAACGATAGTAAGAAGATTTCTAGTTGCTAAATGCTATGCATAAAGTGACTATTTGGTTAATAAAGAATGATTAGAGGACAAAGCTCAAAAAAAACTTTTGCTATAAAAATATATTTTTAATAATATAATTGTTGCTATAATGGTTGCAAGCTATTAGTATTGAGCGAATGTTTTGAACTGTGTATTATTTAATTGAGGGGATAAAAATATGGTGTTAACAAAAAGGCAAAATGATATTCTAATTTATTTATGTTGTCAAAGGCAATATGTAACAATCAAGCAGTTAGCAGTGAAGTTTTGTGTAAGCCCAAGAACTATACAAAATGACCTTACCTTTATTGATTCATTTTTATCAGATTCAAAAATTATTATTGATAGAAAAACAAGCAAAGGTATAAAGATTAGTGCTCACGAATCAGAAATTTCTAATTTGCGAAGAGAACTTAACTCACTTAGCTTTAGAACATTGGATAATAGTGAACGTTCATCGATTATTTCACTGCTGCTACTATGCAACCCTATTAATACCTTTGATAAGCTGGCTAATGCCTGCTGCGTCAGTAGACAAACAGTAGTTTCTGCCTTCCAGCAGGTTGAGGAAGAGTTTGCCGGAGAAGGTATTGAAATTTATAAGATTCAAGGTAAAGGTATTACAGTATCAGGAGATGAAAATAGGATTCGTAAATACTTTGAAAATAAATTGTTCTCATTGATTTCAGATGAATTAATAATGAATGTTGTTATGGAAAATTCAGAGTTAATGAAATTTGATAAAACTGCAAATGAGATAATGATGCTTGTTGAAAATAAACTTAATGTAAGGTTTGCAGAAGCAGAGAAGATAAGGCTGTTGCTTGATTATACACTACTTAGAATAGATAGCTGCAAAGTTGTATCTCCATGTGGAGTAGATTCTAGGTATGAAAATTTAATCGATGCCTTAAGTTCATATACATATTCAATTGGTGATAAAGCCTACATCTGTAGCTTGCTTATGAATGCGAAAATAACAGAACAAAATTCTAATAACTTAAAAGTCTATCAAGACGACATGGATGAAGCAAATATAATATCGATGTATCTGTTTGATGAGCTGCAGGAAATTCAACCGTTGGACAATAACAGTAAGGAATACTTTATTCATGGTCTGACACTTCACTTAAGAGTTGCTATGTATCGCATAAGAAATAAAATAGTAATTCAAAACGAACTCCTGTCTCAAATAAAAGTAAGTATTCCTCTCATATATGAATTTACTAAGAAGCAATTATTAAAATGCGAAAAGAGATTTAACTTAGAGTTTGACGAAAACGAGATTGCTTTTATAGCAATGTATATAGCCTCAGCTTATGAAGGCAGCTTTAAAATAAAGTCAAAGCTCACTGTGCTCTTGGTTTGCTCTTTCGGCATAGCTACATCTTCAATATTAAAGACAAGGATACTACAGGCTATTCCGGAGTGTACTATTGTTGGACCGCTTCCGGAAAGGGATGCAAAGGATTATCTTAACAAAAATGAAGTCAATTTAATTATTTCTACTAATGACTATCAGGTAAGTGATATTCCAGCTATTGTAGTTAATCCACTATTATATCAAGAAGATGTTGATTTCATTAAAAATCGTCTATTTCAGCTTTCCTATGCAATGATGTGCAATCATTTTATCAAGTCCTATGTTAATTGTGAAAAGGAAGAAATAAAGCAGACATATATGAGGAATTACGTAGCAAGAGAAGACATTCAGATTGTTGAGTCCTGCAGGAAATGGGAGGATGCAATTAGACTGGCAGCAAGGCCTTTGATTGATAAAGGCAAATTGGAGCAGAGATATGTAAATAGAATGATTGAGGCAGTAGAGCAGTTTGGTACTTATATGGTCTTAGTACCTGAAACAGCATTTATCCATGCAGGTACTGAAGATGGTATAAATGAAAACTGTACAGCAATCTTAGTACTTAAAAATCCTATAGTATTTGGAAATAAAAATAGCAAGACGGTGAGGAACCTAGTTGTTCTTGGAGTTAAGAACAAAAATGAAGATTCGCTGTTAAAGCTTATATATATTTTTGAAAATGAGTTGAATTTATTGAGTCTGAAATCCAAAACAATAACTAAAGATATTATTCTCAATATGCACGGTTTGGAGGGATAGCATGAAGGAACTAATTAAATTTGAGAATATAAAAGTTAAGGTAGAAGCAAAAGATTGGAAGGAAGCTATAGAAATAGTAGGAAATCTGTTGTTAGTAAGTGGAAAGATAAAAGAAGGATATATAGAAAGCATGATTAAGGCCGTTATTGATATGGGACCATATATAGTTATAACTCCAGGGCTTGCACTGGCACATGCACAGCCATCATCAGATGTAATTGAAAATGGGGTGTCCATTATAAACTTAAAAAGCCCAGTAAACTTTGGAAGCGCAAATGATCCGGTAAATGTAGTATTATGTTTGGCATGTACTGATACTGACTCACATATAAATGTACTGCAGTCAGTGGCTGAGAAGCTTATGATAGAAGGAATGATTGAAAGGCTTGCTTCCTGTGATAATGAACAACAAATTTACTCGCTGATAAATGAATAGGACTTGGAAGTTTATTCATTTAATATAAAGTAATTTAAAAAGGAGGGATAATGTGGATAGGGTAGTTATTCAAACAGTTTGCGGATTTGGATGCGGGTCTTCACTAATGCTCAGAATGAAGATAGAGAGTATTCTAAAAAAGCATAAGCTGGAGGCAGAGGTATTTTGCGGCGATGTTGGCACTTGCTTGTCTAATAACTGCGATGTAATATTTATTTCAACTGAACTTGCCGAAAGAATTATGGAAAGAGCAAAAGTAACCGTTTTTAGTATTGACAACTTCATGAATCAAGCTGAAGTTGAGGGTAAGGTTTTAGCTTATTTTGAAACACTGAAAAAATAAGAGGGGGTTAATTTATGGCAGTGTTAAATTTCATAATTAACGAGATTTTTGGTCAAGGCGCAATTTTCTTAGCTCTTATAGCATTAATAGGTTTAATTTTACAAAAAAAATCATTTACTGAAGTTGTTCGTGGAACAATGATGACTGCTATTGGATTCTTTGTTCTATCTGCTGGTACTGGCATAGTTACCGGAAATTCTATTGATGGTTTGGCAAAAGCATTTAATACAATGCTTCCACAGGCTAATGCAGCTACATCAGTAGATATCGGTGCACAATACGGCACCCAAATAGGAATTGTAATGGTAGTTGCATTCCTTATTAATATTTTATTTGCACGTTTTTCAAGATGGAAATCCGTATTCTTAACAGGACATATGTTATATTGGTTCCCATTCGTATTTATTGCAGCAGGAGTTGATGCAGGACTTACTGGAGCTAAATTGATTATACTGGCTACAATATTCACAGCAACATACATGATAGTTTCTCCAAACTTAATGCGTCCATTTGTAAGAGAAGTTACCGGTGATGATTCCTTTACTATAGGACATCCAACAACAATATTATCTGTAATATCCGGAACTCTAGGGAAGCTCATAGGCGATAAGTCAAAATCAACAGAAAGCCTGAAATTCCCTAAATCATTAGGCTTTTTAAGAGAAGTTTCAATTACTGGTTCAATTACTATATGCATAACTTATATTGTTATGGCAATTATACTAACAGCTAACGGCTTTAGTCCAGCTAAGGTTTGGGGTTATGCCGGCGGAAAAACTGGAATGTTCACTTATATTTTTACACATGCAATTTATTTTGGTGTAGGTGTTACCGTATTGCTTCAAGGTGTTCGTATGTTGATTTCTGAAATAGTCCCCGCATTTAAAGGTATAGCTGACAAGGTTGTTCCCGGTGCTATTCCTGCACTTGACTGCCCAATCGTATTCCCGTATGCACCAAATGCTTTAATTCTTGGATTCATAGTAGCTATGATTACCTCAGTTGTTACAATTGTTTTGACAGCAGGAGTATTCCCAACAGTTATAATTCCTTTAACATTTACTTGTTTCTTTGAAATAGGAACTGCTTCCATCATAGGTAATGCAACAGGTGGAGTAAGAGGCAGCATTGTGGGTGCAGCAGTTTCTGGTGTTATAATGGTATTCCTGGTTGGCTTTGGTTCATATTTCTTCAGCCACACTATTAACTCATGGATGCTTGTATACGGTGGTCAGGACTTCTCATTATGGGGTATAATAGAAGGCTTAATTGCTAGACTAATATCTTAAATTAAAATAATAATTTTAAATAAGGCATTTCAGTTTGAAGTGCCTTCGTTCTTCGGAGGGTAAATATGAATTTCGATTATATTGATAGAGTTTTTCAGCTTATTAAAGTTATACAAATTAAAGAAAAAGAAAATATGGAAAAGTGTGTTGAGCTGCTAACAAAGGCAATACTGGATAAAAAGTCTATATATACCTTTGGGGCAAGCCATGCAGGCATATTAAGCGAAGAAATGTATTACAGGGCAGGCGGCCTTATGATGATGAATCCTATATTCGGAAGAGAAATCATGCTTGATACCTCTCCAATTACAATAACAAGCAAGATGGAAAGATGTGTTGGCTACGGAACAATACTTGCTAGCAAGGTCCATTTTAAAAAGGATGATGTGCTTATAATTCACTCTGTTTCAGGCAGGAATCCCGTTTCCATTGAAATGGCCATTGCTGCAAAGGAAAAGGGCGTAAAAATAATTGGACTTACGAACTTGGCATACTCCAAGTCTGTTTCCTCAAGGCATCCGTCAGGTAAGAATCTTTATGAATTTTGTGATATAGTTCTTGACAATCATGGTGATATTGGTGATGCCTGTGTTTCTGTAGAAGGCTTAGATCAGAAGGTAGCCCCGACTTCTACTGTCATTGGTGCAACAATTTTGAACTCAATAGTGGCAGCTACAGCTCAAAACCTGGTTAAGAAGGGCATGAGAAGACCGCCTATATTCTATAGTGCAAATATTGATGGCGGCGATGAGCTAAATGAAAAATTGTATGAGGAATACAAGGATTCAATCCACTATGATTTTATATAAATTTTAAAGGTCTCTCCGGAGACTTTTTTCTATAGCTCTGATTGTAATAATTGATATCATGAATGCAAAGTTGATTTGATGTATAAGAAAAATAAAAGGATTCTAATTTTCAGTTAGAATCCTTTTATTTTAAGAAGAAACCTGCTGAAATTGATATTACAATGAATCAGTCTTATGAGTGGCTTTAAAAATTGAAATGCATGAATTTGCTGTAGCATTTTTTACTATCGGTACACAGGCAACTACAGCACCTATAGTTCCACATATGATATCACCCATTGTGTCATCTAAGCTAGCGTTTTGACTTCTTAATCCGAAAAGTTTATCTGTTGTAAATTCATGAATTTCCCAAATACCAGCCATAGCAATAGAAAAGAACAGACTGAAAAGTACCATAGTTTTTAAATTTAAATTATCTATTTTATTATTATTTAAATGATTATATATTGATAACCCTAAAAAGCATAGGATAAAACCTGAGAAAAAATGTTCAATTTTATCAAGATGCGGAATTATTGTATAGCCTCCGAACTCATTAGCTAGGAACATGGTAACAAAAATGAATGCTAAAATTGAAAATCTTAGAGCAGGAAAAATATCTATTTTAGTTATTTTAATTATTTCCTTCATAACACACAATACTGCTGAAATTAACAATGGCTGTATAGTTTTAGCTTTATTTCCTCTAACAAAAAAATAGATAAAACAAATTAAAGCAAGAATGTATAAAAATATTTCAAAGTAATCATTAAATACATATTTTCTTTTGCTTTTCATTTATTATTCCCCCATAAAAATTTATTTATAGCAATTAATATTTACTAGATCCATTTAGTTAAGGGATTTTAAAGACTTTACAATAATAGACCTAAGTTAATAGCTTGGATACATTTTTTATTAATTTGACTTTTGTACTAAAGCCTCTCTTGGTTGTTTATTAATTATAAATTTATTCATAAAGATCTGCTGAGCGATTTGAAGGATATTTGAAATAATCCAATAAAGTCCTAGTCCAGTTGGAACACTAAAAGATATAAAACCAGTCATAATTGGTGAAACTAGTGACATACTTTTTTGCATAGAATTTTGAGCAAGGTTGTTATCTTGTTGAGGAGTTTGATTCATGGAGTATTTCATTGAAATATAAGTAGTAGCCACAGCAAGTATAGGTACTATAAGTAGAATCCAAGCTTGTATGTCCGGCGAACTTCCAAAAAGTTTACCAGAATCAAGAGAAGGTATTGCTCCAAGGTTGATACCAAAAAAATTCATATTTAATAATTGGTCTTTTGATATAAGGCCGTTTATACTATATAGCTTGTCAGTATTTTGCGAAAAATAATTAATTATGCTTAAGTCATGTATAGAAGAAGCTTTTACAGCACCAGTAGGGATCAGGCTAAATAACTTGCTAATTGTTTCTGCAGGTACTCTGAACATGTACTTTAGCGGTTGTGAAATTACATAGTATAAGGAAAAAAGAATTGGCATCTGTATTAAAAGAGGCAAACATCCACTTGCAGGATTTATATTATTTTCTTGATATAGCTTCATTGTTTCTTGGTTAAGTCTTTCGGGATCATTTTTATATTTTTCTTGAATTTTCTGTAATTGCGGTTGAACTTCGCCTATCTTTGCTGTGGAACGGTACTGCTTAATTGTTAAGGGAAGTACTAAGGTCTTTATGAGAACAGTAAGAAGAATTATGGATATTCCATAGTTTTTAAAGGCTAAAGTATTATATATTATTCTTAATAGTGTACCTATAGGGTAGGAAATAAAGTCTAGCATTTTAACAGCACTCCTTTGTCATATAGAATTTTAATTTGAAGTTTGAGACTTTTGCCGAATATTTATATATATATTAAATACAATGTTACTGTACCGGTTGGACGGTATATTAATATTATCAAATTAAAAATAGGCTGTCAATTAAATAGTTTATAATAAATAATATAGATACAAATGAGGCAATAATACTTCTTATAAGATGTTTTTTTGCCATAAATAAAAGGAACTCATATTGAGTTCCTAAAAAACTTAATTATAGTAATAAAATTATTTAACACTCTTTTGCTAAGTTCATAAGCCTCTCCATAATCGCTTTTTTTGTATCTTCAGGATATACATCTATGCCAAGAAGAAAAGAAGATGCTATTCCATCGCAGGCTAGGCTTATTATAATACCTAAAATAGGATCATTTAATCCATTCATTTTCTCAAACCATTGTTTACGATTTTCTAAAACTGGCTGAAGGAGCTCTTGATTTAAGGCAAATGCGGCTATAATTCCACTCATTGTATTGTAATCAATCTTAGCAGTATTAAATTGTTCTCGTATATAGCTTATAAACCAGCTATTAGGAAAATCAGAAATTGTAGTATTCTCTCCTGCCGCAACTTTTGACTCAAATAATGCTAGATTATTCTCAATAAGCCCTTTCATTAGCGCATCCTTGCTGGGAAAATGGTATAGAAGTCCTCCCTTACTAATCCCGGCTTCTTTTGCTACTTCCTCTAAGGTGAAAGAATTTAGGCCTTCTTCCATAATCAATCTATTGGATACCTCAAGAATCTTTTGTTTTACTGGATTAGTCATAATATCAACCTTTCTATATAAAAATTAAATTTACAAATTAATATCTATCATTAAATTAATGGTTATGTTATATTAAATACAATATTACTATACTGGTTGAACGGTACAATAATGTTAACAAATTATATAAAAGCTGTCAATTAAGTTGATTGAAATAAGTAAAAGGCTATATGTAAAATATTATTGCTATATTTAACACTACTTATATAGTATCACTTAGGACCATATTAAATCACTAGTTATTTATAATGGCAATGAAAAATTTAACGCTATGGATGAGGCAAATTAGTTTGGAGGGGTACTAAAATGAAATTTTTTAGGATAATGAACAGTAGAATATTTATTACTTCAACTTTGCTCCTAATACAGCTTATTTGGTTTATTCTTTTTCTAATTAGACTAACAAACTATTATGCTTGGATAAATGCTGCATTTTCAATATTAAGTATTTTGATTGTCTTATATATTATTGGAAATGATGAAAATGCTTCCTATAAGATTGCTTGGATTATTCTAATAATGGTACTGCCTTTGTTCGGAGGCCTTTTTTATCTATTCTTTGGTAACAAAAGGCCCTCTAAAGTAATGCAGCTGCGCCTAAGTAGAGAACATAAAAAATCAATTGATTTGATGAAGAAAGAAAGTAGTATTCTTAAAGAAATAGGTGATTTAGATCAGCGTGTTCAAGGAACTTGCAGATATCTGCAAGAAAAAAGCTTTTATCCGGCTTATAAGAATTTAGAAACTACCTACTATCCTTTAGGAGACATCATGTACAAAGATATGCTTTTAGAATTAGAAAAGGCTAAATATTTTATATTCCTTGAGTATTTTATCATTGAAGAAGGAATCATGTGGAATAGTATACTTGAAATACTCACTAGAAAAGCAACCGAAGGTGTAGATGTGCGAATGATATATGATGATGTAGGGTCTCTTTTCTTGCTTCCAGGTGATTTTGAAAGAAAGATGGAAAAAAGGGGAATTAAATGCATGGCATTTAATAAGTTTAGACCAATTCTTTCTATGGTAATGAATAATCGAGATCATAGAAAGATTTTAGTTATTGATGGAAACATAGCTTTCAATGGAGGTATCAATCTAGCAGATGAATATATTAACGAAAAGAAAAAATATGGTCATTGGAAGGATACAGGTGTAAAAATAAAGGGAGATGCAGTTTGGAGTTTTACATTGATGTTTTTAGAAATGTGGAATACGTTTAGGAAAAGTACGGATATTCTAGAAAACTATAAATCTGATCATAGTTATGAGGAAAGTCTAGAATATGATGGCTATGTGCAGCCATTTTCAGATTCACCTTTTGATGATGAAACAATTGGACAAAACATTTATATAGAATTATTATCACAAGCAAAAAGGTATATTTATATTTTTACTCCTTATCTCATTATTGATAATGAAATGAAATCTGCTCTTTGTATGGCAGCTAAAAGGGGAGTAGATGTTAGAATTGTTACACCAGGTATTCCAGATAAAAAAATTGTTTATAGGCTTACCCGATCCAATTATGCACCTCTTCTAAAGGCTGGAGTTAAAATATATGAGTATTCTCCAGGATTTCTTCATGCTAAAAGTTATGTTTGCGATGATGAATTTGCAGTAGTAGGGACTATCAACATGGATTTTAGAAGTTTATATTTGCACTTTGAATGTGGAACCTTTATGTATAGAACTAAAGCTATAATGGATTTAAAGAAGGACTTTGTAGAAACAATTATAAAAAGTAAGGGGATAAATATAAATGACTGCAGGCATGGATTTTTTGGCACACTATTTGATGCCGTGCTTAGGATGTTTGCTCCACTTTGTTAATTAATTTATAAATACTACAATGCAAAAAAGTAACCAACTAGAAATGACTATAATTTTGAGATAGGTCCGCTTTCATTCTGTATTAAGTAGCAATATTTGTAATCAGAATTTATGTCTATTGAATAATATATAAACATAGTATATAATCAAAGTAGAATTTAATATTTGTTTTAGGTACATTAAGTTTAATAGGGAAAGTGGTGAAAATCCACTACAGCCCCCGCTACTGTATACGGAGACGAATTTCGACCACTGGCTTTTATGCTGGGAAGGTGAAAGGAGGGAGACCCGTGAGTCAGGAGACCTGCCTAAAATCAAAAGCTAATCCTTCGGTGGGAAGGGAAATGGCATAGCATTTTAGACACATGATTAAGCTGATTTTAGCATTTTCAGTATGTGGGAAATTTGTGATTGTTAGACCTCTACCTCAAAAGGGTAGGGGTTTTTTATTTTGTAAAAAATTGTAGAATTTTTCTGCAAGCATGGCAAAAGACCATTATATTAATATCAGAAAAAGGATAAATTAAGTTTTGGAGTTGATAGAATGTTACAGCTTATCGGTATTAAAAGTAATTGCACCGTTGAAATCAGAGAAAAGCTTTCAATAATACCTAAGCATAGTGAAAGAACAATTAATGAGCTTCTAGGATTATGTAAAGAAGTAGTGGTACTAAGTACATGTAATAGAACGGAGATATATTTTGATTGTGAAATAAGCGATGAAGGTGTAGTAGAAGAGATTTTCATTAGATTAGGATGGAATAAAAAATTTATTAACTATATATTTCGAAAAAAAGAGGAAGAAGTAACTAAGCATTTAATGGAGCTTTCCTGTGGCTTTTATTCAAAAATTTTAGGTGAGGATCAAATACTAGGTCAGGTAAAAATAGCTTATGAAGAGTCCTTGAAGCTTAAGGCAGTAAGCAGAGATCTTCAACGTCTTTTTCAACTAGCCATAACTTGTGGAAAGGAATTTAGAGATAAGGCAGAACTTTATAAAATTCCAGTATCTTCCTCATCCATAGTTGTAAAGGAAGCATTAGCTAAAGGTGCAAAGAAGTTTATGGTTTTAGGTTATGGAGAAGTTGGGCAATTAACTTGTAAATATATTTTAGGCATCAATTTTGAAAGTTTGTATATAGTTGTTAGAAATGGAAGCTGCATTGATATTAATGATCATAGGATTAGAGTCATACCTTTTGAACAAAGAAAGTATCATTATAAGGATGTGGACTGTATTATAAGCTGCACATCGGCACCTCATACTGTAGTGTCAAAAAATGATATTCCTGATAAAAAATTAATTATATATGATTTAGCAGTGCCGAGAGACGTTGATAATGAGGTAGCCTCACTAGAACAGGTTGAAGTATATGATATTGATAAAATAAGCCTTATAGATGATGAAAATAAAAAAATAAGAGAACTAAAAATGAGCGAGTTTAAATACATAGTTGATAAATATATTAAGGAGTATAAAGATTGGCAGTGTATAAAGGAAATAACGCCTCAAATTACAAAGATAAAGATTACTGGAGAAAAAATATATAGCAAAAGATACAATACTTTTGTTAATAAAAAACATACTAAGGATAATGAAGTTTTGGCAAGAACTTTATTGAAGAGCACCTCTGATGCATATGTAAATAAAGCTATAGAGGTTTTAAAAGAAGAGTATTTGAAGGGTAGGGGTGAGGAATGCTTGAAAATAATACAGAGGATTTTTTGTCAACCGAGTTAGAGTATACTCATATTTCCTTGCTATCGTGTAAAACTAAAGTTCTCATTATAGGTGGAGGAAGAGCAGGGTATATAAAAGCTATGAGTCTTGCTAGTAAAGGCTGCAAAGTTTTTGTGCTTTCTGAAGAGTTTATATGTGATTTTGATAATTTATTAAATATGTCAAATGTGAGCATAATCAAAGGAAAATATGAATCAAGATTTATTCATGACAAACATTTGGTTGTAATAGCTGTAAATGATAAAAAGGTTAGAGAAAAGATTAAAGAAGATTGTGAAAAACTTTATAAGCTTTATTTAGACTGTACAGATTTTAAAGAAGGACAATTTGTTATGCCAGTACAAAGAAAAACAGAAAATGTTATCTTTAGTTTGAATACTAAGGGTGGAAACCCTAAAGCAGCTATATTTTTAGCGAATGTAATAGATAAAACTCTGAGTGAATATGATGAGTTTATTGAGTACATCTGCACTGTTCGTGAAGAGGCAAAGACTTTAAAATATAAGGATGAAATACTAAATTTTATTGTATCAGAGGATTTTAGATTCTTTTACGATAAGAATAAGCATAAAGAGGTATTAAGAATGTTTTTTAACAATTAATATTATGGAGGTAAATTATTTTGAGTTTAAAAATTGCTACAAGAAAAAGCAAGCTAGCTTTGGTACAAACTGAATCAGTTATTGATATGGTTAAAAATAAGTACGGCTTAGAGTGTGAAAAGCTTCTTGTTCAAACTGATGGGGATATAAGATTAGATATATCACTAGATAAGATAGGTGGTAAAGGTCTCTTTGTTAAGGAAATAGAACTAGCTCTTATGGAAGGAAAGGCAGATGCAGCAGTACACAGTATGAAGGACGTACCTTATGAGTTAAGCAGCATTTTTGAAATTGCTGCTATACCAGTTAGAGAGGACGTAAGAGATGTATTTGTGTCAATTAATGGAATTAGCTTTTTAGATCTTCCTAAGGCAGCTAGAATTGGAACCAGCAGTGTAAGAAGAGAGGCCCAGCTTAAGGCAATGAGGCCAGATATAGAAGTTGTACCTATAAGGGGTAATGTGCCCACTAGAATAGATAAGATGCAGAAAGAGAACCTAGACGGAATAATACTAGCAGCAGCAGGTCTTAAAAGACTTGATATGGAGTGTAAAATAACTAATTACTTTGATCCATATGAGTTTTTGCCTGCAGTAGGGCAGGGAGCTTTAGGAATTGAAATTGTAAGCAGCAGTGAACAAGGTGATATTTTTAGGGGACTAAATTGTCAAGAGATAGAAATGTGTGTAGCTGCTGAAAGAAGCTTTATGAGAAGACTAAACGGAGGCTGCCATATATCAATAGGTGCGTATGCAGTAATAGAAGGTAATCTAATGCGTATAGCAGGCATGTTCCAAGTGGGAGATAGGTTAATAAAGAAGGATATTGAAGGCAATCCAGAAGATTATATTGAGCTGGGTGAAGCCTTGGCAGAAAAAATAATAAGCAGCAGCTAGAGGAAAAGGAGTTACATATGAGTAAGGTTTATCTTATTGGTACAGGGCCAGGAGACGAAGAATTGATGACACTTAAAGCAGTGAGAGTGCTTAAAAAGTGTACAGCAGTAATGTATGACAGGCTGGCTGGAGGAAATGTTTTAAAGTATTTAAAGGATGACTGTAAAGTGTTCTATTGCGGCAAGGAACCAGGCTGTCATTATAAAACTCAGGATGAAATAAATGAGATGCTTGTTTTTCTTGCTAAGAGTGGACATGTTGTTGGAAGGGTAAAGGGTGGAGATCCTTATGTTTTTGGAAGAGGTGGGGAAGAAGCCTTAAGACTACGAGAAGAAAATATAGATTTTGAGGTTATACCTGGTGTTACCTCTGCAATATCTGTATTAAGCTATGCTGGCATTCCAGCTACCCATAGAGGATTATCTCAAAGCTTTCATGTTATAACTGGTATGAGTGCCTCAAAGCTTAAAATAGATTGGAGCAGTATTGCAACAGTAGAAGGAACATTAATGTTTTTAATGGGACTTGAAAATATAGAATTTATAACTAAAAGGCTAATAGAATGTGGTAAAACTGAAAGTACTCCCTGTGGAGTAATTATGAGGGGAACAACTTCTAAGCAGAGAAAAGTAATAGGCACTTTAAAAGATATTGCTGTAAAGAGCAGAGAAGTTGGACTAAAATCTCCCTGCATAATTGTAGTTGGAGAAGTAGTAAACTTAAGTGAGAGCTTAAACTGGTATGAGAAAATGCCTCTATTTGGAATAAATGTATGTGTTACTAGACCAAAGGAGCAAGCTGGTGGAATGGCGGAAAGCTTAAAGGACCTTGGTGCACAGGTTACTGAGATAAATTCAATTAAAATAGAGAACAGTTCTGAAAATCTAAATGATTATATAGAAAAGCTTAGTACCTATGAATATGTAGTGTTTACCAGCGTTAATGCTGTAAATGTATTCTTTGATTATTTAATGGATATTAGTTTTGATATAAGAAAAATTAAGGCATCCTTTGCAGTTATAGGCCATGCTACAGAAAAAGCCTTGAAGGACAGAGGCTTAATAGCAGATATAGAGGCTAAAGAATTTGTTGGAGAAGGACTTCTAGAAAAGCTAAAGACAGTAGTTAAAGCGGGGGACAATATTCTTATTCCATGTTCTAATGGTGCAAGAAGTTATTTGTCAGATGAATTAAGAAATTTAAATTGCATCGTAGATGTGGCACATATTTATAAACCAGTTAAGGGAGAGATAAAAAGCGAAAAAGCCTTTGAGGACGTAGATGTAGTTATATTTACTAGTCCATCTACAGTGAGAAATATGATTGAAATAGTTGGGCTTGAAGGTATAAAAGAAAAACTTTCTTTAGCTATAGGACCTATAACCTATAAGGAATTAAAAAATCATGGAATTGAAGCTTATATAAGTGAAGAACACTGTGAGCAGGGAATAATAAATAAGTTAATTGAGTTAAAGAAAAAAGAAATCTTATAGAATATAAATATGGAGGATTAATTATGTTTGCAAGACACAGAAGATTAAGAGAGAGCAATAATATTAGGGCATTAGTAAGAGAAACTGTATTAAGACCAGAGGATTTTATTTTTCCTATATTTGTAGTAGAAGGTGAAAATATAAAAGAAGAAATATCTTCTCTTCCAGGGAATTATCATTGGTCATTGGATAGACTAAATGAGATTATTAAAGAAGTTGAAGAGCGTGGGATAAAAGGAGTTATACTCTTTGGATTACCTGAGCATAAAGATGAAATAGCTACTTCAGCTTTTGAGGAAAATGGAATTGTTCAAAAAGCTGTGAGAAAAATAAAGGAATTAGTGCCAGAACTATGGGTAATTACAGATGTATGTATGTGTCAATACACCAGTCACGGTCACTGTGGAATTATATGTGATAACAAAGTAGACAATGACAGTACTTTAGAATATATAGCTAAAATAGCATTATCTCACGCTAAAGCTGGAGCAGATATGGTTGCGCCTTCAGATATGATGGACGGAAGGGTAATGGCTATTAGAAATGTATTAGATGAAAATGGATATGCTCATGTATCAATAATGGCTTACAGTGCAAAATATTCATCTGCTTTCTACGGACCATTTAGAGAGGCAGCTCATTCAGCGCCACAGTTTGGAGACAGAAAGACCTATCAAATGGACCCAGCAAATATTAGAGAAGCAATGAGAGAAATTGAGGAAGACATAGCAGAAGGTGCAGATATAGTAATGGTTAAGCCTGCTCTATCCTACTTAGATGTTATTAGATGGGCAAGGGACAGATTTGATGTACCAATTGCTGCTTACAGCGTAAGCGGTGAGTTCGCCATGATTAAAGCAGGAGCAAAAATGGGATTGATCAATGAGAAAGCTATAGCTATGGAAATGCTACTTTCAATAAAGAGAGCAGGCGCAGATATGATAATCACTTATCATGCACTAGATGCAGCAAGATGGATTAGGAAGGATGAATAGAAATGTTATCAATATTTGAAGAATCAAAAAAGTATATGCCTGGTGGAGTAAACAGTCCAGTAAGAGCATTTAAGGATGTAAATGTAGAGCCTCCAGTAATTAAAAGAGGTGAAGGTGCTTACATATTTGATGAAGATGGGAATAAATATATAGACTTTGTTGGTGCTTGGGGACCAATGATATTAGGTCATTGTGATGAAGATGTGGTGAAGGCTATAAAGGAAAACTGCGAATCAGCCATAGCTTTTGGTGCACCTACAGAGCTAGAACTAAAGTTAGCAAAGCATATGTGCAGCACTTTAGATAATATCGAGATGATAAGGATGGTAAACTCTGGAACAGAAGCCACTATGAGTGCAGTAAGGCTGGCAAGAGGATATACAGGAAAGAGCAAGATAATTAAGTTTGCTGGTTGTTATCATGGTCACTTTGATGGCTTTTTAGTAAGTGCAGGGTCAGGAGTTATGACAGAGGGGATTCCAGGATCAGCAGGAGTTCCAAAGGAGAGCATTCAAAATACACTAATTGCTAACTACAATGACATAGAAAATATTAGAGAAGTATTTAAAAAGTATGGCAGTGATGTTGCAGGGGTAATAATTGAGCCAGTAGCAGGTAACATGGGTGTAATTCCAGCAGAAGAAGAATTTTTAGAAGTGTTAAGTAGGCTTTGCAAGCAATATGGAAGTCTTTTAATATTTGACGAGGTTATGAGCGGATTTAGAGTGGCATATAAAGGTGCTCAATCATTATACAAGGTTAAACCAGACTTAGTAACCTATGCAAAGATTATGGGTGGTGGACTTCCTTGTGGGGCTTATGGCGGAAGAAGAGAAATAATGGAGATGCTTTCACCTTTAGGACCAGTATATCAAGCTGGAACTATGTCGGGAAATCCAGTGGTTATGGCAGCAGGGCTGGCTACATTAACAAAGCTTTACAACAATCCTAAATATTATGAACATCTAGAAGTTCTTGGTGAAAAGCTTGAAAAGGGAGTGCTCCATATATCTAAGGAAAAAGGAATTCCTATAACTGTTAATAGAAGAGGAGCAATGCTTACTATTTTCTTTACTGAACTTGAAAAGGTAAGAAATTATGAGGATGCGAAGACTTGCAATACTAAGCTGTTTGCAAGGTTCTTTGAACATATGCTTAAGGGCGGAATTAACATTGCACCATCACAATTTGAAGCATTGTTTATAAATGTGAAGCACAGTGAAGAGGATATTGAAAGCTTTCTTCAGGTTATGAGAGAATTCCAAATTTAACGTAGTAAAAGGTTTAAGTGACCTTTTACGGGTAATCTGACGATGGAAATTGGAGCCAATAGATTACCCAGTGTTTTCTACTGAGAGGAGAAAATTATATGAAGAAAGCTATATTAGTAGTTAGCTTTGGTACAACGCACAAGGATACTTTAAAGCTTACAATTGAAAAAATTGAAGACAGAATTAAAAGAACTTTTCCTGAATATGAAATGAGAAGAGCATTTACTGCACATATGATTATTAAAATTTTAAAGGATAGAGATGGAATAGTTACAGACACTCCTGAGGAGGCTTTAGAGAAGTTAAAGCTTGAGGGCTTTGAAGAAGTTATAGTTCAGCCACTTCATATAATACCTGGAGCTGAGTTTGATTATATAAAGCTTGTTGTAGATGAATATAAAAGGAAAGGTGTTTTTAAGAAAATAAGCCTTGGCAGACCGGCACTGTACTTCCAAGCGGTGGAAGAAGAACTTCCAGATGATTATAAAATATTTGTAGAAGCTATTGATGAAGTAATACCAAAGGATAAAGCAGCTGTTTTCATGGGACATGGAAGTTCCCACCCTGCTAATGCTTGCTATGGATGTCTTCAAAGTGTGCTTTCAGATTTAGATAAAGAAAAGATATATATAGGTACAGTAGAGGGATATCCTACCATAGAAACCATAATTAGAAGACTTAAAAAAGATAATGTGAAAGAAGTGGTGTTAGTGCCTCTTATGCTAGTAGCAGGAGATCATGCTAAAAACGATATGGCTTCTGATGAAGAAGATTCCTGGAAGAGCATATTAGAAGTTGAAGGTATTAATAGTGAAGTATATCTTCATGGCTTAGGGGAAATTGAAAAGTTCCAAGATATATACTTAAAGCATATAAAGGATGTTATTGAGGGTAAATATATAAATTTTGGTGAGACAAGAAAAGGTCGTAGATATTAAGGAGAAGAGTTATGAAGGATTATATTAAAATACCCATGGACATAGAAAAAAGAAGCTTTCAGATCATAGGCGATGAAATGGGAACTCATAAATTTAATGAGGAAGAACTTAAGATAATTAAAAGAGTAATACATACAACAGCAGACTTCGAATATAAGGACTTAGTTTATATTAGAGAGGGTGCAATAGCAGAGGCTCAAAATATATTAAAAAAGGGTACAAGCATATATACGGATACTAATATGGCACTGTCCGGCATTAATAAAAAAGCCCTAAATGATTTAGGCTGCAGGGTTATTTGCTACGTTTCAGAGCCAGAAGTAGCTAAGATAGCTGTGGAAAGAGGAATAACTCGTTCTATGGCCGCAGTAGAAAAAGCAGTAGAGGATGGGGTGGAGTTTTTTGTGTTTGGAAATGCACCTACTGCATTGTTTAAACTTAAGGAACTTATTTTAGAAGGAAAATCTAAAGCTAAATTTATAGTTGGTACGCCTATAGGCTTTGTCGGAGCGGCAGAATCAAAGGAAGAAATAGAAAAACTTGATATGCCTATGATAACTGTAAGAGGGAGAAAGGGCGGAAGTACAGTTGCAGCAGCTATAGTTAATGCATTAATGTATATGCTGGTAGAAAGATAATGTTATTGTAATTTCAAAGAAGAAAAAATCCTAAATGGATTTTTTCGGGTAACTTGCGAATTGTAGTGAGCAAGGGCAAGTTACCCTGTTTTCCGAGGAGGAATACAATGCTGAATTTATATATAAATAGTGATGGAAAAAGATTACGCTGCGGCTACACAACAGGCTCCTGTGCTGCTGCGGCAGCTAAGGCAGCAACTTATATGCTTTTTTCCGAGGTAGACTTAACAGAAGTTAAAATAGATACACCAAAGGGTATTCAGTTAAAGCTTAATGTTGAAAAAATAAATAGAGGCAGTGATTATGTTGAATGCTGCATCATAAAGGATGGCGGAGATGATCCTGATATTACCAATGGACTAGAAATATGGGCCAGAGCAGATAAAATGGAAAGCGGCTACAGATTAAAAGGCGGAAAAGGTGTTGGCAGAGTAATGGGAGAAGGCTTATATGTTAGTAAAGGAGAAGCCGCCATAAACCCAGTACCTAGAAGGATGATTGAAAAGGAAGTAAGAGAGGTACTTCCAAAAGGTAGAGGAGTAGAAATTACAATCTTTGTTCCTAGAGGTGAGGAAATAGCTAAAAAAACCTTCAATCCTAGACTTAACATACTAGGAGGCATATCAATCCTTGGAACAACAGGAATAGTAACACCCATGTCAGAGGAAGCTTTAAAAGAATCTATTCATCTTGAAATATGCCAAAAGGCTGTTAAGGGCCAAAAGGAACTTGTTTTAGTTTTTGGTAATATGGGAGAAAAGGCAGCAATTGAGCAGGGGTATCACAGTGATAAGATGGTTATAATGTCTAACTATGTTGGCTTTGCTTTAAATAGCTGCGTTGAAAATGGCATAGAAAAAGTAACTATTGTAGGTCATATTGGAAAACTATGCAAGATAGCTGCAGGGTGCTTCAATACTCACAGCAGAGTTTGCGATGTAAGGCTGGAAGTAATTGCTTTAGAGCTGGCACTGATAGGAGTTCAAAGTGAATTAGTTAATGAAATATACAGAGAAAAAACCACAGAGGGAGCTGTAAAACTTTTAGGAAATAGATATAACCAAATTTATGACAGCATAGTAAGAAAGGTAAAATCTAGAGTTGAGCAGTATACGTATGGTGCTATTAATGCGGAAATAATAATGTATTCTGGTGCTGTTGAAACAAATATATTAAGCAGATGTTAATTGTAATATTTAAAATAGATTGGAGATTTATATGGTTTATATTGTGGGGCTTGGGCCTGGAAGCAAGGAGTATATACTACCTAAAGCACTGTCCACTTTAGAAAAATCAAAGGTTATTATAGGTTTTGTAAGGGCTATAGAGAGCTTGAATTTTATAGAAGGGAGAAAACTTTCAGTAAGCACTTTAAAGGATATATTAAATTACATAAATAGTTATGAAAATGAAGACATCGCTATAGTTGCTTCTGGAGACCCTTGCTTTTATGGGGTTACAGAGTATATTAAAAGAAACTATAACAGGGATATTGAAGTGATACCAGGTATAAGCTCCTTTCAATATTTAGCTGCAAGGCTTAATAAATGCTGGCAGGGGAGTTATCTAGGAAGTCTTCACGGAAGAGAAGAAGAATTTGTGGAAAAGGTAAAGGAAAATACACTTTCTATATGGCTTACCGATAAAAAAAATTCTCCTTCTTTAATGTGCAGAAAACTATTAGTAGAAAAAATAGAAGCAAAGGTGTATGTAGGTGAAAATCTTTCCTATGGGGATGAAAAGATAACAGAGGGAACAGCAGAAGAAATAGTAAACATGAATTTTAGTGAACTATCAGTGGTTATAATTGAGAATTTGTGGAAGAGTAAGTGAGGTATAGAAGTATGATTTTCATAAGAGATGAAGAATTTATTAGAGGAAATTGTCCCATGACAAAAGAAGAGGTTAGAATTTTAAGTATAGCTAAATTAGAGCTTCAGCAAGATTTTAATGTTATGGAAATTGGGGCAGGCAGCGGTTCTGTAACAGTACAGATGAGCAAAATCTGTACAATGGGAAAAGTAACCGCAGTGGAAATGGATAGTGAAGCCTTAGATGTTTTATATAAAAATATAGAAAAATTTAATTGTAAAAATGTGACTGTTGTAGAAGGTGAAGCCTTACAAGTAGAGCCTGAAATTAACGGCAGCTTTCATGCAATATTTGTTGGAGGTAGTGGAGGAAATATTGAAGATATAATTAGAAAGTACAGTTTAAAGCTGAAGGATAAGGGGAAAATGGTTTTAAACTTTATAACTATAGATAATCTTTACAAGGCAATGAAGGTACTAAAGGAATTGAATTTTCAGGTTCAGTGCACCCAGATAGCTGTAAGTAAGACTAAGGGAAAGAGCTCCATGCTCTTTGCTAATAACCCTATCTTTATTGTTGCAGCTGAAAAAGTTTAGAGAAGGTGGAAAATAAATGGCTAAGTTATATGGAATAGGTGTTGGTCCAGGAGATAGTGAATTATTAACTTTAAAGGCAGTGAGGATAATAGATTCTTGTGAGGTGGTTGTGGCTCCAAGTGCTATGGAAGGGGGAAAGAGTATAGCTTTAGAAACTGCAGGCGAATTTATAAATAAGGATGCAGAGGTTTTAATAAAGCATTTTCCTATGGGTGGTGAAGAGCAGCAAAAGAAAATCTATGAAGCTTTTGAGAGTATTAAAGAAAAACTTTTACTGGGAAAAGATGTTGCTTTTTTAACTATAGGAGACCCTTTTGTATATAGCACATATGTTTATCTTTTAAAGTACATTGAAGAGCAAGGCTTTGAAACGGAGACAGTACCAGGGATAACTTCTTTCTGTGCTTGCGCAAGTCTTGCTAAAAGACCTTTAGTTATTGGTGATGAGCCTCTGCTTATTTTACCAGCCTCGAGAGTTACTGAAATAAAAGACGAAAAGTTTGTAGTGATCATGAAGGTGTATAAGCTAGAGGAAAAGGTTATAAGCTATTTAGAGAATAAAGGTTTTGAATATGTTTATGTTAAAAAGGCTGGAAGAGATGGACAAGACATATTAAAAGATAAAAGTGAAATAAATAAAAATAGAGAATACATGTCGTTAATTATTGCCAGCAGGTAAGTGCTAGATATTTGACAAGTGACAAATTGTAGGAGGAAGTAGTATGGTTTATTTTATAGGTGCAGGTCCGGGAAATGTAGACTTAATAACTGTTAAAGGTAGGGATATTTTAACTAAGGCAGATGTAGTTATATTTGCAGGTTCATTAGTCAGTAAGGAACATTTAAGCTTCTGTAAGGAAGGAGCTGAAGTACATAATTCAGCGTCCATGACACTGGAACAGGTTATTGCTGAAATAAAAATGGCAGAAAAGGAAAATAAAATAACAGTAAGACTTCATACTGGAGATCCAGCTATATATGGTGCTATTAAAGAGCAGATGGATGAGCTAGATAAGCTGAATATAAGCTATGAGGTTGTCCCAGGGGTAAGTTCTTTTACTGCAGCAGCCTCTGTTATTAAAAAAGAGTTTACCCTTCCAGATGTATCGCAAACTGTAATTTTAACGAGAATTGAAGGTAGAACTCCAGTACCAGAGACAGAAAATTTAGAAAGACTAGCATCCATAGGTGCATCTATGGCTATTTTCCTATCTATAAGCATGATAGATAAGGTTGTTGAAAATCTTAAAAAAGGCTATAGAAGAAATGTGCCCATAGCAGTGATAGAAAGAGCTACTTGGGAGGATGAAAGAGCAATAATAGGCACTCTTGATGACATAGGGGAAAAGGTTAAAAAAGCTAACATAACTAAATGTGCACAAATATTAGTTGGAGACTTTATAAATTGTGAATATAAAAAGAGTCTTTTATATGATAAAAGCTTTACCCATATGTTTAGACAGGGAGAATAGGCTGTAGTGGAGGATATTCATCATTATGAATATTGGAGTTATAAGTGTTACAAAACAAGGAGATAAAATTGCAGATAAAGTTATAGACTTTATGGCTGCAACTCTTTACTCAAAATCAACTATATCTAACTTTAATTTAATGAATATAACAAAAGAGCTAATGGAAAAGTGTGATGCCATAATATTTATAGCATCCACAGGAATTGCTGTAAGGGCAGTGGCGCCTTATTTAAAAAATAAAGCTGTGGATCCTGCGGTTTTAGTAGTTGATTGCAGCGGAAACTTTGTTATAAGTCTTTTGAGTGGACACCTTGGAGGAGCTAATGAGTTGGCATTAAGGGTGGCTGACTTAATAAAAGCTCAGCCAGTAATAACCACAGCTACAGATAACCTTGGATTAACTGCACCAGATATGATTGCTAAGGATAATAATTTGATTATTGAGGATTTAAAAAAGGCAAAGATTATTGCAGCTAAGATGGTAGAAGGACAAACTGTTGCATTTATAGATGAGAAAAAATTGTTAGCCGTTCCTAAAGGCTATGTGGATGGTGAAAAGTTGTTAACCGTCCCCAATATTGTTTATGTAACTAACAAGCTTAATTTGCCAGAGAAATTTATAGACAGCAGCATTGAAGCACTTAAGCTTATCAGAAGGGATATAATTCTCGGCATAGGATGCAGAAAAGATTACAATTCTGATAAGATGAGAAAAACAATAATTGAAGCTTTGGTAAAAGAAAATATCGACAGAAGATCAGTAAAGGCTATTGCCACTGTTGAGATTAAAAAAGAAGAAAGGGCAATTATTGAATTAGCAGAGTTTTTAAATTGTCCTATAAGTATATTTACTGTTGATGAGATAAAAAAAGTACAGCATAAGTATGAGGGCAGTGATTTCGTGGAGAAAACCATAGGAGTGAGAGCAGTTTGTGAGCCAGCTGTAGAACTAAGCAAAGGCAGGCTTTTAACTGGCAAGCTGTCTCTAGGTGGAATGACCTTATGCATAGGAGAGGAGATACTATAATGGGAAAGCTATATGTAATTGGAATTGGCCCAGGCGGATTAGAACATATGACCGTAAAAGCTTTAAAGGCTATAGAAGAAAGTGAAGTAATTGTTGGGTACAGCAAGTATATAGAATTCATAAAACCACTAGTTGTGGATAAGGAGCTCTATTCTACAGGAATGAAGGGTGAAGAGAAAAGATGCAGAGAGGCATTAGCCATTAGCAGGGATAAGATAGTTTCAATAATAAGTACTGGTGATTCTGGAATATATGGAATGGCTGGTCTTATTTTAGAGATGAGAAAAGACGAAGAAGTTGAAGTCATACCAGGAGTTACCGCTTCTTCTGCTGCAGCTTCGGTAGTAGGAGCACCTCTTATGCATGATAATTGCAATATTAGCTTAAGTGATTTAATGACACCTTACGAGGATATAAAAAATAGGGTGGAACTTGCGGCAAAAGGAGATTTTATAATTTCTCTTTACAACCCTAAGAGCATGGGAAGACCTCATTATTTAAGTGAGTGTATGGATATAATAGGAAAGCATAGAAGGGGTAATACGCCTGTGGCAGTTGTGAAAAATGCACTAAGGGAAGGCCAAAAGAAAACCTTATTTACCATAGATGACTTTGATGACAGTATAGTGGATATGTTCAGCATCGTAATTGTAGGCAATAGCAAAAGCTATATAAAGGATGGAAAATTTATAACTCCAAGAGGATATAAACTGGAAAAATAAAAATTATGGAGTGTGTTAAACAATGATAGCACTAATACTTGGAACCTCAGAAGGAAAAAATATTCTTTCCATGTTAAATAAATTTACTGAAGATATATTTGTTTCTACTGCTACTGCTTATGGTGGAGAAATTCTAAAGAATTATAAGTATAAGATTTTAAATACAAAACCCTTAGATAAAGCTCAATTATTTGAAAGTTTTAAAGAAAACAAAGTGCACACCGTAGTAGATGCATCCCATCCCTATGCCTTTGAAATAACTAAGAACGCAATGGAAATCTGTGAAGAGTTAGGAATTGATTATTTAAGATATGAAAGACCTTCTGTTTTAGAAAAATATAAAGATGAAAAGCTTATAATTGAAGTTGAAAGCTATGAGGCACTTAGGGAAAGCCTAAAGCATATTGAAGGAAATATATTAAATACAACAGGCAGTAGAAATATTGAGAAGCTTATAGATTTAAAGCTCAATAATAGAATAATTCATAGGGTACTACCTTCTGTTAAGGTAATGGAAGAATGTTTAAATTTAGGATTAGCAGTGGAAGATATAATAGCTATTAAGGGACCGGTTAGTTATGAGCTAAATTATGCCTTTATAAAAGAATATAAAGTTAAGGCTGTCCTTATGAAGGATAGTGGGGTTCAAGGTGGTACGGAAGAAAAACTGAAAGCTGCCGTAGATTTAGGAATACCAGCTTTTGTAATTGGCAGGAAAGCCGTGAACTATAAGAAAGTATTTTATAGTGAGAAGGATATTGTTGATTATATTTATATAAATTGCTCTTAATACCTTTGAGGGAGTTCTTTCATTTAAATTGCTTTTTAATGTAAGCAATATTATACTGAAATCCTTTTAACACTTGAGTTAAAAGGATTTTTTTATGGACAAACTATATTTAGAATTAAAATGGAACTAACACATCATTAAACAATTATTCCAAAATGATGGTATGTGATAATAACTGAAGGGGGAATCATCATAGAATGGGACACAAACACGGCGAGGGAGCTTCAATTGATTATTATGCTTATATATCAAAAATAAAGCACTGGAATCCAACTTTTAAAGTCTTTCTTTCAATAATGACACTAGTTCTTTGTATTGTGCTTAATAATCCATATGTATCTGTGGTAGTTATTATTGCCATGTCCTATCTGACAATTATAAAGGGTGAGCTGCCAATACGTAAATATATGCCAATACTTCTGATTCAAATTGGATTTATCCTTATTGGAACATTTACCATTTCCGTTGATTTCTCAAAGCAGCCTATTGGACAGTATAAATTATATCTTGGCTTTTGTTATGTTTTTACTTCTCAGGCAAAGCTTAAAGAAGCGTTTTTTTTAATATTGAAGGTATTTGCAGCTATCAGTGCTACACAGATGATGTCATTATCAACTCCATACTCGGAGATTATTTATGTGCTTAGAAAGGTTCATGTACCAAAGCTTATTATAGAATTGATGAATATGATTTATCGCTATATTTTCATCTTAATGGATGTATATACTAAAATGAAAAATTCTGCAGAATCCCGTCAAGGATATTGTGATATTAAAACTTCCTATTTAAGCTTCGGAAATATTGCAAGCAATATGCTGGTAATTTCATTGAAAAAGGCAAATGCATATTATGATGCAATGGAGGCTAGATGTTTTGATGGAGAGCTTATGTTTTTGGAAGAAGATAAAGAAGTTGAAACAATACAGATTGTCTCAGCAGTAGTATTTATATTATTTTTGATTTTGCTCTGGGGCTTTACAAGGTAGAAAGGAGCTATTATGCGAGAACCAATATTAAAAATCGATGACCTCTATTATGTGTATGAAAATGGAAACTCTGCATTGAACGGTGTAGGTGTTAAAATATATGAAGGTGAGAAAATAGCTGTACTCGGTTCCAATGGTTCAGGAAAATCAACATTTTTCTTGAATATAAACGGTGTCTATACACCGGAGGCAGGAAAAGTTTTTTACCGCGGTATATTAATCAATAAAAAGAATTTGAACGAGCTTAGAAAAAATATAGGAATTGTATTTCAAGATGCGGATAATCAAATAATCGCATCCACTGTTAGGGCAGAAGTTGCATTCGGCCCCATGAATTTAAAGCTTCCTAAAGAAGAAGTAGTTAGGCGTGTTGAGGAAGCTCTGGAATATATGAATATAATTGATTTCAAGGACCGTCCACCTCACTATTTGAGTGGTGGTGAAAAAAAGCGTGTTACTATTGCAGACATTATTGCTATGAAACCAGAAATTATTATATTTGATGAACCGATGGCAGCACTGGATCCTTTAAATGCACAGTTGCTAGAAGAAGTTTTAGAAAAGCTTGGCTCAGAGGGTAAGACAATGATGATTTCAACCCATGATGTGGATTTCGCATATAGATGGGCTGATAGAGTCCTTGTATTTAGTCAGGGAAAAATTATCGCAGATGGAGCACCTCTTGAAATTTTTCAGAATACAAAAGTCTTAAAACAGGCAAATCTAAAGCAACCAACCATATTTGAGATATACAACATACTTATACAAAAAAATCTTCTTGAGGATACAAAATACTATCCCAAAAGTGTAAAAGAATTCAAGGAAATGCTTGAAAAACAAGTACTTTTTCTAGGTGATTTAGCTTAGATAAATATAAATTAAAAGAAAAGGAGAGAAATAAAATGGATCAAAAAGAAAAGAAAATTATCTCTTTTTTATCAGCTTTTGCATTAATTTTTGCAGTTGCTCCTACAGCAAATGCAATGCACATTATGGAAGGATATCTTCCACCTAAATTCTGTATTTTTTGGGGAGTAATCTGCATACCATTTCTAGCTGCAGGATACCAATCAATTAAGAGAACTTTGGCAATGAGTCGTAAATCTATTACTATTCTTGCTATAGCAGGTGCATTTGTTTTTGTAATATCATCCTTGAAGATTCCATCAATAACAGGAAGCTGTTCACATATGACTGGTACTGGACTTGGGGCAATTTTATTTGGACCTAGTGCTGTGAGCATTTTGGGTATTATTGTACTAGTTTTTCAAGCAATACTGCTTGCTCACGGTGGAATAACTACACTAGGTGCTAATACATTTTCCATGGCTATTGCTGGTCCATTATTTTCCTATGGTATCTACAAATTATGCCAGAAGCTTAAAGTAAATAAGAATGTTGGAATTTTTCTTGCAGCATCAATAGGTGACTTATTTACCTATTGCATAACAAGTGTTCAGCTCGCACTTGCGTATCCATCTGCGAATGGGGGTGTATTAGCTTCTGCAGTAAAGTTCCTTGGGGTGTTTGCGCCTACACAGCTTCCACTGGCAATTATTGAAGGTATTCTGACGGTTGTTATTCTTATTGGACTTGAAACCTATGCAAAATCTGAAATGAAAGATATTGGATTTCTATATGGAGGTGAAAATTAATGTCAAAGAATAAGAAAAAAGTTATTATTTTATTAGTTATTGCAGCATTAATTGCCATTATACCACTATTTGCATTAAGGGGCGCTGAATTTGGAGGATCCGACGATGCAGGGAGCAAAGTAGTTTCTCAGGTAGCAGGTACCGAGTATAAACCTTGGTTTAAACCTGTTATGGAAACATGGATAGGTGGTAAAGTGTCAGGGGAAATGGAGATTTTGCTTTTTTGTATGCAAACTGGTATAGGAGCTGGTATTCTTGGCTTCTTCTTTGGAAGATTCGTAGAAAGAGCTAAGCAAAAAAATAAAAATATTAAAACTGAATTGCCATATCATAAATAAGATTGTAGAAGAGAATAAAAAGATAAGAAAAATTGAATAGAGGTTTCAGATAAAAAAGTTACTATAAATATACTGAATAAAAGGGATTCTAATTTTGAGTTAGAATCCTTTTTTACTAATGAGTATTTTCGCCAAGAGTTGTTAAACAATATAAAGCAAAATATATTAGCATCAGAAACAATCCAAATGAAATTTTAATTCAAATGAGTTATGCTTTGAATTTTCTAAAATACTATTAATTATTACCTTAGGTTTGAAGACTATATCCCAACTATTCTAGTAATGAATCTTACTGATTTTTAATTAACTTAAAGTTTTAAAAATATATCCTTCAGATTTTAAAAAATCTATTATTTGGGGTAGAGCTTGTACAGTAGTTTGCTTTGCTGGAGCGTCATGCATAAGTATAACTAAAGTTTTTTTGCCTTTACTTGTTCGCTTTAAGTTCTCTACAAGCTTGCCAGGGGCAATGTTATTTCCTTCTGCATCTCCATTTAGACTGTTCCAATCGATAAAGCTGTATCCTGCTTTTAATACAGCTTCCCTAAAAGGTTTCCTATCTGAACCGAATGATCCACCAGGAAATCTTACATACTTTACCTTATAGTTTGGACCTAATATAGAATCCAAAGTATTTTCACATTTTCTAAAGTCATCTACTAAATTTTTAGGATTCTCATATACGTATTTATAATCATGTGTAAAAGTATGATCACCAATTGTATTACCTTCTGTTTGCTCTCTAATCAGAATTCCTTTATTGGCATTAGCCTGCTTACCAATAACAAAAAATGTTGCTTTAATATTATATTTATCTAATATATCGAGTATCCTAGGAGTTACATTAGATGATGGTCCATCATCAAAAGTTAGATATGCAGTTTTCTGGTTGTTGCTTCCCAGATGATTTATATTATTATCCATATTAATACCAATATGTGAGTCGTTTTCTCGAATATCCATATTATTATCAGATAGGTTAGAATCCGATTTCTGATTCTGGGCATTTTTATCTATAGTTTTATTTCGAGCATGAAAATTACCATTTAATTTATTAGGACTAAAAAATATACTTTTAATAGCAAAAACCATACTACAAGCTACAATTGTAGCAGTTATTACAAAAAATATTCTTTTTCTAAATATTTTACTTTTTTTAATGCGCTTTCCATATTTCATGTTAATACCTCTAATCTACAATTATCATTTTTTGTCGAATTTACATGATATAATATTACATCTTACATAGATTAATTACAATATCTACTTTTGTATTCTTATTTAATTTAAGTGAAGTAGCTGAACATGCATTTTTACTTTTATGTTTATTTAAAAATTGGTACTAAACTTATTTAAAACTTGCGAGAGCTTAAAAAAACAATTATAATTTAAATTATTTTGGTACGAGCACTACAGATAAAATTATATGGTTTCAAATATTTATAATAAGGAGTTATAGAAAAAATGATAAAGATAATGTTTGTATGTCATGGCAATATCTGCCGAAGCCCAATGGCCGAATTTGTATTTCTCCATATGGTGAAAGAGAAACATCTTTCACATAGGTTTTGTATAGCTTCATCTGCAACCAGCAGAGAAGAAATAGGTAATTCTGTACACTTTGGTACAAAGACTAAGCTCAGAGAAGTTGGAATTTCCTGCGATGGAAAGAGAGCAATTCAGCTTACAAAGCAAGATTATGAGATGTATGATTATATTATTTGCATGGATAGCTACAATATAAAAAATGTTATGCGAATTGTTGGACAGGACAAAGATGGTAAAATCTTTAGATTGCTTGATTTTACTCCTTGTCCTAGAGATATTGCTGATCCTTGGTATACGGGAAATTTTGATGAAACCTACAATGATATTATAGAGGGGTGTACAGCATTGCTTGATAGTATTTTAAAAGTCAGATGTTCTTAATATGAAGAAGCTGATACTGGCATTTAATTTATATTAGTTTCGAACTTTCTGGATATAATTATAGATTAATTAGATATTAAAGAATTTTATTGCTACCCTTTCAAATTTTATTTTTGCCTTCGTATATATAGACGTAAAAAATAAAAAATTATGGAGGCAGTAAAATGAAAATAAAAAAGTTAGCGGTTATAATTGCATTAGCAGTTTCAATAAGTGGTGGTGGAATTAAGGCTTTCGCTGAGGACACAGTATCTTTATCTGGGGAGGCAGGAATAACTCCAGACAGCATATTTTATCCAATTGACAAAGCTATAGATAATTTGAAAGTTATTTTCACAAAAGGTGATGCAGATAAAGCTGAGGCATTAGAAAAGATAGCTGAGGAAAGACTTGGTGAAAGTGAAGTAATGACTCAAAAAGGAAAGACAAAAGATGCTAAAGAGGCTTTAGATAGTTATGTAGAAACTATTGGAGAGGTTCAAGACAAATTAGAGGCAGCAGAGAAAAATGGACAACAGGAAACAGATAAAGGCTATTTAGAAGAACTTCAAAAGGTTGAGGAATCAGTAGCAGAAAAGCAACAAAAATCTATAGAGGTTCTTACAGCATTACTAGATAAGGCTCCAGAAAATGCAAAGGAAAACCTTACAAAGGTTATTGAAATGCAAACAGCAAAGAAAGAGGCTGTTGATAATATGGTAAAAGAAAGACAAGAGTATAACGCTGCTAAAAAGCAATACAATACGTTGAAGGAACAGCTTGAAGCTGCAAAGAAGTCTGGAGATGCAGAGACTACAGCAAAATTAGAGGAAGAATTAAAGACTCAAGGACAAGTCCTTGCTGCAAGTAAAGATGATTTACAAAAGGCAATAGAAGTTAAAAAGGCTGTAAATAAAGATGTTAAGGTTGGAGAGTCAAAGAAAGAGGAAAAAAAGAGTATTGATAAAAAAGAAGAGACCGAATCTACTAATGTAGGACAAATCGATGAGAAGGATAACAATAAAGCTGTAGAAACTAAGAAATCCGAAGAGACTAACAAAAATGTACAAGTTCAAAAAACTCAGAACCCGGGTCAAGGTAACAGTAACGGAAATGGTAATAACAATGGCAAAGGTAAAAAATAAATAAAGAGTTACTAGGAGCGTAACTAGATTTTGAAATTTAAATCTAGTTACTCTCTCTTAAATTAGACTAATTCTATAATCACAAACAGGTGGTAATATTTATTTTCCCTCAAGCTTTTCCTTTGCAGTTTCAACTTCAAAACCTGTTACATAGTTTTTAACATCTTTTAATTTTGTATCTGCTGGAACTGAATCAGGAATCTCTAGTTTTTTATATAATTCTTTTATTTCTATACCTGTGCCTGTTGAAACATCTTTTAGAGACATATAACCTTTTATTTCTTCAACATTAAGCTTTGTATCAGCAGTTACTGGTTTAGGCAGTACATCAAATAGTCCTGTAGACTTGCTTATAAATAAACCTCCAAAGAAAATCACAACAACAAGTATTATAACTGTAATAGGTTTAAGGGCTTTTCCTAGAGTTTTATATTCAAGAGCATCTTTTTTAGGACAGGATAGTACACAGATTTGACATCCCAGACATTCTGAAGAGGTTACTTTATCTAAGTGGGCTACATCAATATTAACTGGACAGCTCTTACTGCAGAGGTTGCAATTAATACACTTATCCTTGTTTCTTGTAATCTTTGAAGGACTGAAGTTAGATATTATTCCATATACTGCTCCCATAGGACAAAGATATTTACAGAAGAATCTATCATAAAGCATAGAGCCTATAAGCACAACAATTAATAGTATAAGTGATACTAAATATTCACTAGTTAATGAGGAAAATCCTGCTGATATGTGTCCATATGCTGCCCAGGGGTCATATGGGTCTACCCATAGGCCTGCGGTTTTCCAAGCAAAAATTATAGTTAATAATAGTACTATATATTTTAAATATCTTAAAGGCTTGTCTATTTTGTTTGGTATAGTAAATCTTTTTCTAAATATTTTCTTTCCAAGTAAACCAAAGAATTCTTGAAGTGCTCCAAATGGACATATTGTTCCACAGAAGCTTCGTCTGAAGATAAATGATAATAGCAGTGTTAATATAAGCAAAGTCATTGTTCCAATAAATATCTTTTGAATGAAGGTGCCGCTGAAAATTACAGTGTATAAAGACTCAAGTCCGCCATAAGGGCATAGAGCATGGATTGATGGGGAAGTTCCACCTCCAAGCACTTGATGTAAATATGTCTGTATTGTTATTAGGATAAGGAAGGTAGCTAGAATTATCCACCGTATATACTTAATAAAACTATTATTATTCAATATAATCATCTCCTTTAATTGTGGATTTAAGAAAATACGAAATATGATGTATACTCCGTATTTTCTATAATATTACGAAGCTATTTGGTTACACTAGAATTATATAAGCATCCATTTCCATTCATGCCTCTGCCACCGCCGTTGCCTCTGCTGGCGCCACCATTTCTACCGTTCATTTGTCCAGGTGTAGTACAGTTTGCAATATTTTCAGTTATTCTAGCCTTTGAAGCATCTCCTTGTTCTTTAGTTATAGTACCTTTAGCTACAGCATCATCAATAATTTTAATTCTTTCATCCAATAAGGATTTCTTTAACTCATCATTAGTTATACCTTTTTCTTCTGCTAAGCTGTTTAAGGTTTTGCCAGAGTTTAGTGCGTTAGTTACATCAGTATCAGTTACACCCTTATCTTTAAGTAAATTTGTTATAATTTCATAGCCTCTGAACCCTGAAATTCGTCCTAAACCCATACCGTCACCTTGGTGGTAAGAAAGTGATGTGGAATTGGTAGCTGCATATGCTGTAACTCCAAAACCAACAACTAAAGTAATAGCAAGTGTTGTTATTAAACTCTTGTTTTTCATAATTTACATCTCCTCTATTTTATTAATTGATTAAAAGTTGTTTTATTGTTTTTAATCAATCTATGGTTTTATAATAACTTTGATTTTTGATAAAACTTTGTGGTATTTGTGATAGATTTGTGAAAACTTTATATAATACTTTTTTTAAATATTTCACAAATTTATCACAATTGCGTCAAGATTAAATTGCAAATATGTAGTATTATGAAATGGAACATATTATACAGATGTATTTTAAATAGATTAGGTGGTGTCTTATGAAAGGAAAAATATTAATAGTAGAAGATGAAAAAAAGCTTTCTGAAGTTATGTGCTTATACTTGAAAAAGGAAGGGTATGAGGTGCAGTGTGCCTTTGATGGAGAAGCTGCTGAGCAATTAATTGAAAATAATGAATTTGATTTGATAATACTTGATATAATGATGCCTAAAAAGGATGGATGGTCACTTCTTAGAAAAATCAAAAGCAAGGGCAATACTCCTGTAATTCTGACTACCGCTAGAGGTGAGGAGGAGGATAGAGTTTTTGGACTTGAGCTTGGGGCTGATGATTATATGGTTAAGCCTATAAGTATGAGAGAATTAATTCTCAGGGTTGGTTTAAGAATTAATAGTAGAAGTGAAAAGTCAAAGGAGCTCCGCTTTGAAAATATGCTTATATTAGAAGAAAAAAGAACAGTAATTGAAAATGAACGGATCATTAGCTTAACGCCTAAAGAGTTTGATTTGCTAGTATTTTTGTGTAAAAGCCCGAATCAAGTTTTTAAAAGAGAACAGCTACTAGATAAAGTCTGGTCTTATGATTTTATAGGTGATACAAGAACAGTAGATACCCACATAAAGAATCTTAGAGAAAAAATAGATTTCTGTAATAAAAATTTAAAAACTGTGTGGGGCGTAGGATACAAAATTGAAAGTTAAAGACCAAGTTCTACAAGAGAAGGGAGGATACTTATGGGGAAACTTACGAGAAGATTGATAAAATACTATATTTCCATAATTACAGCGGTAATTCTAATTTGCTTTATAGCCAGCAGTTTATTTTTATCTTTAGTTTATACAAAAATGGAGTATACTTCTTTAAACAATGCTGCTCATGAATTTTATAATTATGTAAAAGCTGGGAGCAATAATATTGATATTACTAATAATTATCAGATTTCCAGTGCATTTTTAGTAAAGGATGGATCTGTACAGCCATTAACCTCTTCAAGAATGGGAATTATGCAGTTTGTAAAAAATATGGATTTTAGCAGTTTGCAGGAAAAAGGAAAGTATAAAAATCCTATGAATGAGGAATTTCTCTACTATAGATATTCTACAGAGGTAGGAGATATAGTAGTTCTTCAAAACAATAAATTTTCAGCCTCTTTTTTGAGAACAACCTATTTAATTCTGCTGCTAATATTTATCTTAGCTATTCTTATTTCTATACCTGTAGTTGCATTTGTTGGCAAAAGGCTTACTAAACCAATACTTAAGCTCCAGAAGGTAGCTTCTGATATAACAAATGGTGATTATAAAATTGATATTGATGTAAACACTGATGATGAGATTGAGGAACTTTCCACTAGTATTAAATATATGGCTGATACCTTGGAAAGAAAGAATACTCTTCAAAGGGAATTTATTGCTAATGTATCCCATGATTTTAAGACTCCTCTAAGTGTTATAAGAAATTATAGTGAAGCAATATATGATGATATACTTGATGAGGTTCAACAGAAAGATTATGCAAAAGAAATTATAAGTGAAGTTGATAGACTCAACCTTCTAGTTATGGATATTCTCCAGCTATCTAAGCTGCAGGGAGGACTGAACATGCTAGAAAAAGGTTATTTCAATTTATGCGAATTCTTATCAAGCTTTGAGAATGCATTTAAGATTTTTGCTGAAAGTAAAGGAATAGAGTTATCTATTTCGGTTCCAAATGTTTATATTTATGGTGATGCAAAATATTTATATAGAGTAGTCTATAATTTTATTGATAACGCAATAAAATTCAGCAATGAAAATTCTACTATAAGGGTGGCAGCTTCATTAGGTGAGGATGGCATCAAAGTATCAATAAAAAATTTTGGTGAAGGAATAGACGAAAAAAGTGTTAAAGACATATGGAATAGGTATTATAAAAGCAGTGAAAGCGGAGGAATGGGACTTGGACTTGCAATAAGCAGTGAAATTTTAAAATTGCATGATTTTAAATATGGTGTAGTTAGTACACCTGGAGCAGAAACTGAATTTTATTTTATTGTTCCTAAGAGTATGATTAGATAGAAGGATAAGGATTATGAAAATATTTAAAAATTTACTATGCAATAAAAAACGAATTACAATTCTTGCTATTTTAATAGCTTCAATCCTAATTGTAATATCAGTTTTCTACTTTCAGAGATTATATACCACAAATACAGAGAGTTCATATATAATTATAAAAAGTGGATCTTCTTCAGAAGATATTTCAAAACTTCTTCTGGATAAAGCTATTATTAAATCTAAAGAAAAGTTTAAAATATATGCAAAACTAAATGGACTTACTAAAAATACAAAGGACATAAATTTAATAATAAAACCTAATACAAGTTATAAAGAATTGATTCTGAAATTAAAAAATCAGCAATCAGATTTTTACGTTGTTACTATCCCTGAAGGCTTTACACTTTATCAAATAGCTGAAAGGTTAGAAAAATATACCCCATTAAAAAAGGAAAAATTTTTACAAGTTAGTACTATGGATTTAAGTTCAAATGGTATATTTTCAAAAGGAGCTGCAGCCAATTATGACTTAGAAGGCGTAATGTATCCAGATACTTATTATATCCAAGTAGGATCCACTGAAAAAGATGTTGCTAATTTAATGTTTAAGAGATTTAGAAGTATTTTTTCTGATGAAGATATAAAGCGTGCAAAAGAATTAAATTTAAGTGTCAATCAGGTTATTACAGTTGCATCTTTAGTTGAAAAAGAAGCTGCAAATGATAGTGATCGAAGTAAAATAGCGGGAGTAATTTATAATAGATTAAAAAAAGGTATGCCTCTTCAAATTGATGCTTCTGTTATATATGCAATTACTAAAGGGCAATATGTTATAAATAGGCTCTCATATGAGGACTTAAAGGTGAAGGATGCGTATAATACTTATTTATATAAAGGACTTCCTCCTGGTCCAATTGCTTCTCCGGGTAGACCGTCAATTGAAGCTGCCCTTTATCCTGAAAAAAGCGACTATTTGTATTATGTTGCAAACGGAAAAGGACATGTGTTTAGTAAAACCTATGAAGAGCATTTAAGCAACGTTAAAAAATATATAAAGTAAATCTTCAATTGACGGATATTGAAATCAGTGCTATACTTTAGCTGAAAATAACTATCAGTTGGGAGTGATATTCATGATATCTAGTTTAGTGCTTTCATTTAGAGAAGGCCTTGAGGCGGTTTTAGTAATAGGTATTATTTTAACATATCTTACACAAAACAATAAGCAAAAGTTGGTAAAGTATGTATACTGGGGAACAATACTTGGAGTATTGACAGGTGTTATTGGAGGATATATCGGATTTAAGGAAGCTAAGGAGCTTGAAGAAAAGGGAGCAGACCTTTTCGAAGCAATTATGATGCTAGTGTCAGCGGGGCTTATTGGATATTTTGTAGTATGGATGTCTAAACAGAACAAAAACATCTCTCAAAGTGTTAGAAATAGCGTGGATAAGGCTTCTACTGGTTTTGGATTACTTGTTTTAGCATTTCTTTCTGTTGTTAGGGAAGGTATTGAACTAATAGCCTTTATATTAACAAAGGTAAGTGCAAATGCATCAAATGTAGCTTTAGGAGCAGCTTTAGGGATTATCCTAGCCGTTATTATAGGGTATTTAATTTTTAAAACTTCTTTGGAGTTAAATCTTAAAATTATATTTAAGATTCTGGGCATTATACTAATCTTTATTGGTGCTGAATTATTTGGAGAGGGCATGGCAAAGCTTATTCCTTCTGCAGGAGAACTTCTTGAAGAAGGCGGTTCAATATTATTCGGTGCAATTGCTATGATTTACTTTTTAAAAGATGATATAAAGAAATTGTTAAAAAGGGATTAATCATTCTTTAAATCATATAACTAGATGGAAGAATGCTATAGCATACTATGCTAAATAAATAGAGAGTTAGGAAAAGGATTCTAATTTTAAATTAGAGTCCTTTTTTATTGCTTCAGTAAGTTAAAATCGGCCGATGTGCTATAGAATGCATGACGATTAGTATAAAAAAGTGCATTATTAGAAAGAGGAAGATGTGCTGGATTAACACTTTATACTTGTCAGGGGTAATGAGAAAAAAATATATTACTGAAATTAAGGTATTTCAAAGGAAGATAATCTAATAGATATAGCTGTAAACGAGAGCTTGATTAGAGAAAAGCACAAGTTACCTTTAATAAAAGCAGACATAAAAGAAGAGTTATAATAAAAAAGTATTGACAAATAAATGTATTAGGATTATTATTTATTCGTATCCGAACGAATGAGGTGAGGAAATGAAACATAAATGTATAATTGGTAAGATAAATCAAATTAGTACTTATTCCAATAAATTTATTGCTAAAAGATTAAAGGAAGAGGGCTTGCCAATATTACAGAATCATATTCCATTATTTTATATTCTTCCTGAAGATGGAAGTGCACTGCTTTTTAATGAAGTAGCTAATATATGGGGAATATCTAAGTCTTCTCTATCTGATATTATAAATAAGTACGAAAGTCAATTGCTAATAAAAAAATGCATGTGCTCTGAAGATAAGAGAAGTGTATATATCAGTTTGACTCCAGAGGCATTTTATATAAAGCAAAGGCTTGAAAGCATCGAAGCTGAGTTCTTAGATATATTATTATATGGCTTTGATAAAGCTCAAAGAAAAATCTTTGATGATAATATTGATAAAGCCATAAAAAATGTTGAAAAAATGCTGTAAAAGCATTTTTTTATAAATATATCATCCGTTCGCGTACGAAATAAATTTGAAGGAGTCATTTATATGAACGAAACTTTAAAGGTAATAAAAGAAAGAAGAACTACAAGAAAGTTCAAAGCAGAACAAATAAAAGAAGAAGAATTACAAGCAATTATTGAAGCTGGCTTATATGCTCCTAGTGCTAACAATCAACAGTCTTGGAATTTTACAGTTATACAAAATGCTGAATTATTGGAAGAATTAAACATAGAAGCTAAAGCTGCTGCAAAGAATATTCCCAATGAATTTATGCAAAAGATGGCTAACAATGATAAATTTAATGCTTTTTACGGAGCTCCAACAATTATAATAGTTTCAGGAAATGAAGAGGGAATGATGTCTCATGTGGATTGTGCAGCGGCATCAGAAAATATGCTAATTGCGGCTGAGTCTTTAGATATAGGAGCGTGCTGGAACGGATTTATAGGAATTTTGTTCAGTAGTGAGAAGGGAAAAGAATATAAGAAAAAGCTAAATATCCCAGAAGATTTTGTGCCATATTATGCAATAGTGCTTGGTTATAAAGGTGTTAGAGTGACAAGTGCACCAGAAAGAAAGGCTAATTCAGTACAGTATATTAGATAGGTATAATTCTAAATGGACTTTTACGGGCAATTTGTAGATGGAAACAAGTGGTAAAATTATTGGAGTGTAGAACATAAATTATTATATATTATATTGGCTTATTTTGATAAAATGGTAGATATAGATTTTATAAATTATATGATTATCATAAAAGGAGGCCAATATAGTGAGTGTAGAAAGTGTAAAACAAGAATTTATAGAGAAGAATTTAGCATTAGAGATAATTGAGCTTAAGGAAAGCACAGCTACTGTAGAATTAGCTGCTAAGGCTATAGGAGTAGAACCTGGACAAATAGCTAAAACTATGGCCTTTGCAATTAAGGATGAAAACATACTAGTAGTGTCTAAAGGTGATGCAAAAGTAGACAATAAAAAATTTAAGGAGTTCTTTAATGCAAAAGCTAAAATGTTGTCTTTAGAAGATGTTCCAAATATAACTGGACATCCAGTTGGAGGCGTATGCCCTTTTGGATTAAAAAGTTATATGAAAATATATTTAGATAATTCTCTTAAACAATATGATTATGTATATCCTGCTGCAGGCTCAGCTAATACTGCCGTAAAAATAGATTTAGAAAGCTTACAGCAGGTAACTGAAGGCAAATGGGTTGATGTATGCAAGTAATTATAAGAAGGATTCTAATTTAATTAGAGTCCTTTTTATTTGCTAAGATTGTTCCAGCTGTATGGATAAGTTTATTATTAATGGTAATTTCACAGGCAATTATATAGAATATATTTTAAAAAGCATGCAAATTAATTGTCTATTATGTAATTCCTACTAGAATTCTAGTAATGATACAAGATAATAAATAAAAAGTAAGGATGAGTAAAACATAGGTAAGGCCTTTCAAATTAATAAATTTTATTTCTGAAAAGAACTTAAGCTTAGTTTCAAATTGGCATCTTTATTTATTAACAAATATGTGTCATTATTAGAGTAATAATATTATCATACTTGAAGCATTGGAGGGGTACGATGATTGATAAAATTAAGTCTAAAGTAAATAAAAAGTATACTACTATATGCGCTTATATAATAATTACTTCATTAATAATTTTTATATTGGCAAGAGCAACCTTTGAAATTGGTAGTATTTTAAAAGCGGTAACTTCAGCTTTGAAATACATAGGGAGGCTGCTAACACCTGTATTTGTAGGAATTATAATAGCATACATTATTAATCCTCTAGTTGTTCTTATTGAAAGATTGCTTAGAAAAGTCAAGTTTTTAAAGTTTAAAAATGATAAGAAATATAGAAATATTGCCGTTTTTGTTTGCATGGTTCTTATAATTTTAGTGGTATTTTTGCTAATTGGTACTTTTATATTTAGTATTACAAAGCAATTTTCAAATATGAAATTTGATAAAGTAATAAGTGTTATAACTAGTTATATTAATGGCTTTTCAGACTCTTTAATCAATATTGAAGCAAAACTAAAGAGCATGAATATTGAATCAAGGGCAGCGGAGCAGTATGTTGCACAAATTTCTAAAACACTTATTAATTGGTTAAATAATTTTGCGGATAATCTAGCGGCAAATACAATGAATATTTCTGGTTATATTTCTAATTTTGTTTTTGGATTAATCATAGCAATTTATTTATTACTAGACAAAGATGAATTTATTCAATATGGAAATAAATTCTCAAAGGCTATGTTTTCAGAAAGAACAGAGAAGAAGGTAAAGAAGTGGCTGGAGGATTTAGATCAAATTTTTTCAGGTTATATTAGGGGCACACTATTAGATGCGTTATTCATTTGTGTGACATTAAGTATAACCTTGGGCATTATTGGTATTAAGTTTGGAGTGCTAATAGGTATCATTGCTGGTTTTTGTCATCTAGTACCTTACTTTGGACCAATTGTGGCTTTTATTGGTACAGTAATTTTTGGATTGCTAAATGGTCAATACACTCAAGTTATAGTAGCAATTATTGTTTTATTCATTATTATACAAATTGATGCTAATATAATAGCACCAAAGCTTCTTGGAAGCAGTGTTTCACTAAAACCAGTATTTATTTTGATATCAATAATTATTGGAGCAGAATTAGCTGGTGTTTTAGGAATGGTACTGGCAGTACCTGTTACAGCTTTAATTAGGTTAATTTTAAAGAAAGTTTTGGAAGAGCGAATAAAGAAAAAAGAATTTCGGGAGGATGAAAACAAAATTAAGATATAGAAAAATTACAAGCATAGTTACAAAAGATGATAAGCAATTAATTCTCTACTTTTTACATCTAATGTAGAATTATTACAAGTTTTTTACCCCTTAATATGTGTTATTTTATTATAGAAAGATGAGAGAGTCGAAGTTAAATAGTCAGTGAATAAATCTATACCATGAGGGGGAAGGATGTATTATGATTCCATTAGACCAATATGATAAATGGTCAGTATTACTTGAAGAGAATGCTGGGCTCTTTTTAAGCAAAAAAGAATTAGAAGAGTTTGCTACAATATCAGAAATTGAGAGAAACAACCAATTGAAAGAAATACTTGAGAAGCCTATTGCCAATTTTACCATGGTTAATGAAGTTTATTTCAGAGCAAGATGGGCAGAAGTATTAAAAATGCTATATTCTCAAAGCAACTTAAATCTTTTGGAAATTGCAACTGGTGATGCCGATATGATTCCGCAGGTTTTGGACCGCACACATCCTAATAGTCACTACATTACGGTTAATATGAATAAAATTTTAAATGTAAGTTTACTGAATAAAACAAAGAATCTACATATTATAATGGATTTAGTCAATGATGATGCGGCAAATATAGTTAAGCACTTAGGCGAAGAAAAAGTTGATATAATTGCCTTTCAACATGCTGTTAATGACGTTATACAAGCAATATTATGCAGTAGAGAGGGGATAGATACAACTGATTCTGATTGGATGGAAGTCTTACCTAAGATGATAAAAATTCTTCAAAAAGAAACTTCGGAAAATACTTTAGAACAACATGCTAAAATTCCATTTTTATCACTCCTAACGGAGTTGTTAAAAGTTTTGAAAAAAGACGGTATGATAGTAATGAATCACTATATGTTCCAGCTTGATCTTGATTGGGGCTATCCACCAGAGCTATTTGAAAAAATGGTACCAATTATACGAGAATGGATTAAGGAGTTAAAAGGCTGTACAGAGGTGTTTTTTCAAGGATTTGATACAAATTGGTGGATATACTTAAAAAAAACCGAAAGCTAGCAATTAAATGGTTTTCTGTTTTTTTCCATATCGTTAATAGTTAATTCAAGTGTTTCACCTCATAGTATGCTATACTTATCTAAAAACCTAAACTTAGTTGCTCTTTTATCTTATGCAAAAGTTAACAAAGAGGTTTAGGTTTTTTAATATATCATATCAATCCTCTTTTTACTAAGTCATTTTGAATTTCGCACTCATCTATCATGCACATGGTCTCTCCAAGTTTTATAGCTGGTTTTGTTTTTCCGTGGAAATCGCTGCCGCAGGTCACAAGCAAGTTATTTTCTCTGCTTTTCTGAAGGAAGTATTCCACAGTATTTTCATCATGATAATTACTGAAAGCTTCCACACCCTGTAAACCAGAAGCTATCATTTCATCTAATAATTCAAATTTGCCTTTAAGATTATTTCCAGGATGTGCAAGTACAGAAACACCACCATTTTCAGTTATCAGATTAACCGCTTTTTCTAGTGAAGGATAAATGATTTCTGTATAGTTCGGCTTTCCTTGAGCATAAAAGTCCCAGTAAAAGTTCACATATGGATTATCACTACGATTACCGCCAGACCTGTATGGCCTTAACAACTCATGTTTTTTATATCGAGAATCATTTAATAGAATTTCTGCAAACATTTCTCCTGTATAGATACCACTTCTGCTTAATCCATCCAGTTGCTCCTTTTGAATATCAAATCCAAGATTGTTTGTTAACTCTAATTTCTTAGTTGAACATGATCTTTCTTGACGAAGAATGTTTTCTTCCAAATCATAGAACACATTCTTTCTATAATCTATTCCATATCCGAGAACATGCAGATTTATGCCTCTATATGTGCAGTCTACTTCAATTGCATTAATGTATTGAATATGATATTTATAAGCTTCTTTTCTTGCTTCATCCACTGCTTTTATACTGTTGTGATCTGCAATTGCCATGGTGGTAATTCCTCTGTCATGGCACATTCTCACCAGGTCAGCTGGGGAGAATTCTCCATCATCACTGTAATAACTATGAATATGTAAATCAATGAACTTTGCTATCATGAATTTTATTCGTCCTTTCTATCATTAAAAACATAAGAATAACAAAAAACATTAAATAAACTGGATACAAACGAATAGCAACATGTTCAGCTAAAACACCAAATATCGAAGGCATAAATGTACTTCCAACATAAGCACATGCCATTTGCATTCCCATAATGGATTGTGATTTATCAGCACCAAAATTATTAGGTGTTTCGTGAAGCATACTAGGATAAATTGGTGCACATCCAAGTCCTACAAGAATCAGACCCGTTAGTGTTATTACATCTTTCATAGGAAGCAACAATAACAGTGTCCCAAGTGCTGCGATGCACTGTCCTATGCGCACCATTTTTTTGTCTCCTAATTTATCAGTAATAAATCCGCAAATAAATCGCCCGGACGTAATTCCAAGATAAAACAAAGAGGCCCATTTAGCTGCCGTTTTTGCATCGATACCTTTATAAAGCACCAAATAACTGCTTGACCACAGTCCTGCAGTAGCTTCCAAAGCACAATAACAGAAAAATGCTGTCAATATTGCCTTTGCACCGGGAAGTCTTATGGTTTCCTTTAAACTGATACTTTTTACTTCATGTGTGGTCCCTCCGCTTGTTTCCTGTTTAGCTTTCCATAAAGGCAATGATATAATCAGACTAACAACAAGGATAATTTGTATAATACTAATTGTTTGATATCCAGAATTCCATTTCAGACCATTTGTCAAGCACAATCCCATAATATAAGGGCCTGCTGATGCACCAACTCCCCAAAAGCAATGCAGCCAACTCATGTGTCGTGATTTGTAGTGCAGCGCCACAAAGTTATTAAGAGCAGCATCCACACTACCAGCTCCAAGACCATATGGGATTCCCCACAAGCATAACTGCCAAAATGAATGTGAAAATGAAAATCCTAATAAAGCTACAGCTGTCATTGCTACACTAATAGTTGTTACCGCACCAGTGCCTAATTTCCGGATTAATTTGTCGCTAAATAAACTAGATATAATTGTTCCTCCTGCAATGATCATACTAACGATTCCTGCATAAGATATAGGCACATTTAATCCTCCATACATAGATGGCCATGCAGAACCAAGAATCGAATCCGGTAAACCCAGGCTTATAAATGCAATATAAATAATTACTAATAGTATTGATGTCATGTTTACTTCTCCTTTCTAGTAATATGCTATAATAATATTACAAATCGGTTGAAGTATATATCAAAATACGAGCTTTTTATTATAACAATCGTATATTTTTAACATGGGAAATAATAATGACACAATACGAAAGGAACTGATATGGTCGAAATGAAACTCTTAAAGGACAACTCAGAAATCGTGCCTTATACCTTTCCGAATTTTCGGGTTCATGCTAGAAAATACTTGCTTTCTTATTATCCAAACATGGCAGCTGTCAGCCATTGGCATGCTGATTTAGAATTTATCGTAATGCTGCGGGGAAAGATGTTATATTCAGTAAATGGAAAAGACTATTTGCTTAAAGAAGGACAAAGCATATTTGTCAATACAAAACAGCTGCACTATGGTCATTCTTTTGGAAAATCAGACTGTGAATTTCTATGTTTGCTTTTCCATCCTTCACTTTTATGTTCTACAGAAAATATAAAAGAAACTTTTGTAGAAGCCATTTGCCAGAATGATGCACTTCCTTTTCTTATATTTACGTCATCTGATGAATGGCAGAACAACACAATTGCCGAATTAAAGCAGATATTTAACATATGTCATGAAGAATCCCTTGGATTTGAATTAGAAGTTTTAAGCCACTTTTATTCGCTGTGGCTTAATATTTATCAAAATGTAATGAATATAGAAAATAAAGAAGAACCTATTTCTGATAAAAGACTGGAAACTCTTCACTCTATGATTGGATATATCCAGAAGCATTATTGTGAAAAGCTTGTATTAAGTGATATTGCTGCATCAGGTAGTGTGTGTAGAAGCAGTTGCTGCGACATTTTTTCTAGTTTACTGCACATGACACCAATTCAATACCTTACCAATTATAGGCTGGAAAAGAGCATTGAATATTTGCATCATACCTCGCAGTCTATAACTGACATTGCATTACTCTGTGGGTTTAACAGTTCTAGTTATTTTACTGAGGTTTTTCACAGAGAATTAGGTTGTACACCGTCTCAATATAAAGACAAAATTAAGAATTCAATAATTAATGGATAGATAGTTTCAATTTTATTTAAAGAAAGGATACACATATATATGGATAATAATGCTTTATGCAATTTAGAAAAACAAATTGAAAGAACCATTGACAATTTAAGAAAACGCAATATGGGCGGTTTTTTTGTTAAGGATGAAATTGAATTAAAAGAAATATTGAAAGAACTTATAGAAAAAAATTCAGTAGTTGGTGTTGGTGATTCAATGACACTATTTGAAGCAGGTGTTATAGATTTTCTACGTATGGGAAACTACACTTTTTTAGATAAGTTCAGAGAAGGCATTAAGAGTGAAGAGAAAAAGCAAATTTATATACAAAACTTTTCTGCGGATACTTTTATATGCAGTACAAATGCCTTAACAGAAGAGGGTGAACTTTACAATATTGATGGTAATGGAAGCAGAGTTGCGCCAATGATCTATGGACCTAAACAGGTTATTTTAGTAACAGGTATAAATAAGCTAGTAAAGAATATAGAGGAAGCAGAAAAAAGAGTTAGAAATCATTCTGCCCCACTTGATGCAAAAAGATTAGGTAAAAAAACTCCTTGTACTACTCTAGGTTATTGCGTAGATTGTAAAAGTTCTGATAGAATATGTAATGATTTTACAATCATTAGAGGTCAATTTATCAGAGATAGGATTAAAGTAATTATTGTTGGAAAGAGGTTAGGGTATTAATGGAGTACTTTTGAATACCTTATAACTGATACAACCAAACCATTATTGGCATTGTTACAATACAAACAATGGTTGTAATTACATTTATTATACTTGCATATTCTGCATTTTTTCCATAGATTTGAGTCATTTGCGTAACTGTCGATGCAGATGGTGTAATTGTTGCAAGCAAACTAATAAGCAGAATAGTCTTCCCATTGGATAATACATTGGTCATTCCAGAGTATTTAAGTAGAAGCAGAACAACAGTTGGGCATACTATCATCTTAAGAAAAGTAACTAAGTAAATTCTTTTATAAGCAAATATCTGTTTGAAATTCATATTCCCTATAAGCATTCCAGTAACAATCATGCTAGCAGGACCTACCATTACACTCACTGATTCCATAGTTTCTGTCAGTATACCCGGCAGTTGGACTCTAGTAACAAATAATAAAATTCCAAAGAAGATTGTAATCATATTGATATTTAAAATAATCTTTTTCAGGTCTATTTTTCTTTCCTCACAGAGCAGCATTCTGCAATGAGTCCAGAGGAGAATTATCTGTACAGATAAGAAAGCACTAGAATAAATAACCCATTCCTTTCCCAAGATAGAAGTTACAATGGGAATAATCAGATTTCCTGCATTTGAATACATTATAGATGCTTTTTCAATTGCATCCAAATGAAATATATTTTCTAGAACCTTTGCTAAAATTATAAGTACAATATGAATCAGCACTGCTGCTACAAAAGCTAGGATCAATCCATTCCGTATACTTTCTGTGTATTTTACTTGAAAAGCATTTATAATTACACAAGGCATTATTATGTAAATAACAATCATTGAAAGACTTTTGCTTTCTTCAACTTTCATTAATCGGGTTTTCACCAATATGAATCCCATAGCCATAATTAAAAAAAGCTTGGCTATTTGCTCTATTAATAATAAACTAATCAAAATTTCACCTCCGTGATTTAGAGAAACAATAACTGCTATGGTGCAATTTAGACTGCTTCCTTTGTGTGAGAATCAAAATAAACTTTAATCTTACCAAGATTTGATTAATTCTTTACCTTTATATTGATTATACCATATATTAAAATCCGTACTAATTATGTATAAATCACGACAAGGTAATAGTATCTAAATAATTTGCTATTTTTTTACACATCGTTAATAGTTATTTCAATTATGCCACCTTATAATATGATATTTTATAATAGAGAGGTGAGAATATTGAAGTGTGGTAAAAAATTTGCAAGAGTAGTTTGGGGGATAGTTATAGTATCAATGTTAGGTCCATTTGTATTAACCTTTATAATAAATGGAATAAGGTGGTTTATAAAATAAATATGTATATATTTATTTGAAGTTTCCATATATAGTTATTATAATCAAATAAAGGGCAAGATTAATGCAGTTGCATAAATTGAAAAGGGGAACGGTATGGAATCAAATATTTGGAACACAGCAGTAGATTATTTGGAGAAATCAAGAAAAACGTGGTGGAATGATGATTATATGGAATTCTTAGTAGAAAAGGTTTGGAAGATTACTAAGCCAGTATCAATCATTGATTTTGGCTGCGGAATTGGATTTTTAGGAGAACTGTTACTTCCCATTTTACCAAAGGGAAGTACATATACGGGCGTAGATATAGGTGATAAATTATTGGATTATGCAAAAAAGAGGTTTCAGACCGCAGAATACGAAACATCTTTTGAAGTTTGTGACTTAAAGGAGTATGCACCAGAGAAAAAATATGATATTGCAATTTGTCAAACAGTGCTGCAGCATATTCAAGATCCAATTAGTATACTAGAGAAAATGAAGGCGTCTGTAAAACCACAGGGTATGGTTATCTGTATAGAACTTAGCAGGGATGTGTCAAGTGCTTCATTATATATAGATGGTTTGGACTACAGTAGGATGAATTTACTTGGAATTGAGCAAAAGCTTCGCAGGAATGATTTAGATAGAATAGGAAAAGACTTTGAGGTTGCACTAAAACTGCCAATCTACATGGAAAAAGTAGGGCTTCAAAATATTGACACTAGAGTGAATGATTTTATGCAGTATATAAATCCCTCAAATCCAGAATATGAAACTCAGTTGGAAGCATTTATGGCTGGATCTTATGATGAAAGAATGACACTAGAACAAAAGGATAATTTTGTAGCTAATTTAGTTAATAGAGGACTTACACAAGCTGAAGCAAATAATGAATTTGAAAGCAGGAAAAGAATTATAGATTATTTACATGATAATAAGGATAATTTAAGTATAGTATGGAGTAATTGTATGTTTATTTCTTATGGCTATAATTCATAATGCACTGAGAAAAAAGAAACTTATACAACTTTGAAGGTAAAGTTGTGTAAATGTTAATTTTACATGGGAGGGCAACAATGTATAAAAATATTATATTTGATATAGATGGCACAATTTTAGATACAGAAAGTGCAGTACTTAAATCACTTCAAAGAGTAGTAGATGAAGAACTTAATAAAAATATGAGTTTTGAGGAATTAAGATTTGCCTTAGGTATTCCTGGGGAGGTAACTATAACTAAGCTTGGAATTAAAAATACTTCTTCTTGCCTTGACAAATGGGATAAATATTTAAAAGAGTATTTTCATAGTGTGAAGGTTTTTGATGGTATTAAGAATACTTTAATTAGATTAAAAGAGATGGAAATTTCAATGGGTATTGTTACTTCAAAAACTAATGAAGAGTTTCAAAGTGATTTTGTACCTTTTGGGTTAATGAGCTATTTTAAAATTGTAGTTTGTGCGGATGATACAGAAAAGCATAAGCCATGTCCTGAGCCAATTTTAAAGTTTATTGAGCTGTCTGGTGCAGATAAATCAAAGACTATATACGTAGGAGATACTAAGTATGATATGGAATGTGCACATGGTGCAGGTATAGATTTTGCATTAGCATTATGGGGGGCTAAATCCTCAGAAGGAATTAAAGCAAATTATATTTTAGAAAACCCGGAACAAATTGTGGATTTGATATAAGATTAATTCCTGGAGCATAAGTATGCAGCAAGAATAGATGGAAAGGTAACTTTTTATTTCCCAATTTGAGGTTAAGTGTAAGTAATGGGCTTGAAATTCATAAAGAGATACAGAAAATACTCTCAGATTATAAGGTTTTAATTTCAAGGGGGATTTAAATGGATGATTCACTTAAATTTATTGAAGGACTTAAAACAAGGAATATTAATCTATTAAAGAGCGTTCCTAAAGCAGATTTACATAATCACTTTACAATGGGAGGAAATAAAGATTTCATATATAAAAAAACCGGAAAGCTGATAAGAACCTTAAGTTATAAATTGAAAAGCATGGGTGAAATGGGTAGATGGGTAAATGAAAATGTAGGAGACATATTTAAAGATAAGGAAGGAAGAAAAATTGCGATAGATAGCTGTTTTCAGCAGGCTAATGAGGATAACATTACTGTTTTGGATATAGGAGAAAATGTTTGGGCTTTAGATGGGATTTATGGTGGAGATATTAATGAATTAGTAAATGCTTTTTACAGCAGCAGAGAGAAATATGCTCCATATACAAGGTTGAGTTTTCAAATTGGTTTATCTAGGTATTGTAGTGTTGAATCACTTCTAGAGTGGTCTGAAGCATTTTTTGAGCAAGATTGCTTTGATTCTATAGATTTATACGCAGATGAATTTGCTCAGCCAATAGAAAATTTCAAGCCTTTGTATAGAAAGGCTAGAGAAAAGAAACTTATATTAAGAGCTCATGTTGGAGAATTTGGTTCTGCAGACGATGTTATGAGAGCAGTTGAGGAGCTTGAACTTGACGAGGTACAGCATGGGATAGCGGCAGCTAAATCTCAAAAGGTAATGAATTTTCTATCAGATAACAAGATAAGACTCAATATTTGTCCTACTAGCAACATTAAATTATCAAGAGTTTATTCTTATAAGGATCACTGTATAAGAAAACTATTTGATAATGGAGTTATAGTAACCATAAATTCAGACGATGTTTTAGTGTTTGGAAATAGTGTGTCCCAAGAGTTTTTAAATGTATACATTAGTGGCTTGTTTACAGCTGAAGAGCTTAATGAGATAAGACTTAATGGATTAAAATAGTTTAGTTATAAGGAGTGGAATAATTAATCGAGGAATACACAAATAAGTATAGTGTTAAAATGAACGAAAAATGAATTTATTAGAAATATTATAATGCCTAGGAGAATTAATTCTCCTAGGCATTATATGCTAATTATACAAAAAATAAATTAGCTTTAATCAGTCTCTTTCGAATTTGAGGACCTATAATAGAAGCAATTAAAATTTTTGCAAGGTCTCCAGGTACAAAAGGAATCACTCCTATTGCAAAGGCTTTGCTTGCGGTCAAATGAGCCTGATAGGATAGCCAGAAAGATCCAAAAACATAGCATACTATAGTTCCCAATATCATGCCTATCATACATAAATACCATTTATCAATGTAATTATCAATAAAGAAACCAGCAATTAGTGACATAAAGAAAAAGCCTATTATATATCCGCCTGTGGGTCCAAATAACTTAGAGGGGCCACCGCTAAAATTTGAAAACACAGGAAGTCCAACAAATCCAATTAACATATATATTATGTAGCTTGCAGAGCCTTTTTTCATACCAAGAGCATAAAGTACAATATATATTGCTAGGTTTGTAAAGGAAATTGGTACAACACCAATAGGAATTGATAAAGGTCCTAAAATACAGATTACAGCTGCCATGAGGCCGATATTTGCCATTTGATAGATATTAGATTTCTTTTCCATGATTATTTCTCCATTTCAATTTTATTAATACTTAAACTTATTTTGATATATCAAAACCTAATTTAGTCAGCATTTTTTTATCCTGTGAAATATTATTACCTACAGTGGTTAACATGTTACCAGTGATTGTAGCATTGGCACCTGAAAGAAATATTCTTGTACCTCCATCTTTAAAGTAGTTTCTACCAGCTGCCATGCGAATATAGGCAGTAGGATTAATAAAACGGAAGATAGCCACTGTTCTTAAAATATCATCTTCTGAAAGAGGATCTAAATGTCCATAGCAGGTTCCTTTAATAGGCATAAGTGCATTGATAGGAATAGATTCTATTTCTAATTCAGATAAGCTCAATGCCATATCAATACGATCCTCCCATGTCTCTCCCATACCGATGATGCCGCCAGAGCAGACTCTAAGCCCTACTTTTTTAGCTAGCATAATTTCATTAACCTTATCCTCATAGGAATGAGTAGTACAAACATTAGGAAAGTTGCGCTTAGAGGTTTCTAAGTTTGCATGATACATTGAAACGCCGGCTTTCTTTAGCCTAACTAATTGTTTTTCAGTTAAAAGCCCATGAGAGGCACAAAGCTTAATAGAACACTGCTTGTACATTTCTGAGTAAGCCTCAACAGCTTTATCAAAATCCATGCCTTCTAATGACCTGCCAGCTGTAACTATTGAATATCTATGTACTCCGCTATCTTCATTTTTCTTACAATCTTCCAAAATAAATTCAGAATCTAAAAACTCATATTCTTTAATTCCAGTGCTATGATGAGCAGATTGAGCACAGAATTTACAGTTTTCACTACAGCGTCCGCTACGGGCATTTATAATGGTGCAGAGATCAACCTTATTTCCGCATATAGCTTTTCGTATCATATTTGCACCTTCAAGCAGTTCTTCTGTATTTGCATTTAAAAAGAAGCTTAAGTCCTCTGATCTTTTTAAACGCCTACCTTCAATAATTTCTTTTGCTAAAGCTTTCATATAAATTCCTCCATATAAATACTTAAACCAAGTAAAGCATTCTAAGATTATTAAAAAATATGTATAACATATTAGGAATTATATATGAAAAAAACAGCATTGTCAACTCAATATTAAAATGTGGTTAACAATAAAAATTGAGTGAAGCAGAAGTGAAGCTATTGCCCAAGATATAACAATTGTTCCTGTTCTTACAAGTGTAATTAGAGTTACTGAGGTATCCGTGTTAGCGGACTGAAAGATAGCCTATGATGTAAAAATAGAACATGGATATAGATTAAATAGGCTGGCATTTGATATAGACAAGGATGACAATTTTTACATAACTTCTAAACAACCAGTTATCAAGACAAAGAAGTGAGTACTATACCAGGCTTTAGAGATATGTATTATGCCATTGGAGATTTTTTAAAGAAAGTATATTATGATAAATACGGTAGTAACGCAGAGATTAAAGCACTGTATTTTGTGACTCCAAATGATAAAATATTAATATGGAAAAAAGCAAGCTTTAATCTAGCTGATGCCAAGGTTGTAGAGCTCGCTTTAATAAAAGAAAAAAAGGATTGTGAGGGGATATTTCCTTGGAAATAATTGGATATAATGTTTAATTTTCTCCCATTACAATCTTCCATTAACTATTAGAAAATGTTCTATTTACATTTTTATTAATCAAAGTTAAGCATTTTTCTCAGCTGCATATACTTCTAATACTGCTTTATTTGTACAAGCTCCAACAAAGGCACAAATTATGATATCTATAATTATACCTATACTGCCTAAGTTGGCTAATGGGAATACTATTAGACTAATGAAGGAAAATATGATGCCAAAATAAAGTGCCATTTTTATTGAAATTCCTAAATTGTTAAACAAAAATGCCATTCCGAGTCCAAAGTTTTTCAAAATACTAACTTCGTCCGTAACGAAAGAATACTTAACATATACAAATATTATATTTACAAAAGAAAGAAATATAAAATTTTTATCATAAATGGTCAGTATAATCGGAAGCCCAGTTATTAAGTTCAGTATTAAAAACTTTGCCCACCTTTTATTACCTTTAATAAAAAAGTCTTTTATAGAAGCCTCTTTCTCAAAGCTAGTACCAACAATGCTTAAATATCCGCTGCTAAGGAAACTTGTAATAAGCAGTACAGTTATAAATAGCGCAGCATTAAATATGCTAATCTTATTTATTATACCTGTAAAGCTACCGCTATCATATTTAAATAAAGTCATTGGGAAATCTTCCAATAAGAAATTCACACTTGGAGGAGCACCTATAAAGCCTAATTTTAGCATAAACATCTTTTGAGTAGGATTATAAGTAGTATGATAAACTTTTTCCCAGCTAAGTAGATTAGCCAGATCAAGTATAATAGGAATAAAAATAATCCATAATCTTTTAGTTATAAACTTAAAGCTCTCGCTAAATCTTTCCGAAATACTCATAATTTATCTCCTTTAAAACTATATGAATATGTAATATAATTAATATTATACCATATATTGGAGGTGTGTTATGAGGAAATATTTCATGACTATAGTGACATTATTTATGATTATGCTTACCATCATAGCTTATAAAATTGAAAACAGTGTTCAAGTTCCACAATTTAAACAGCCTTCAATTTCAATTGATTCTCGAAGATTTGGAATAATAAAAAAAATACTATGGACGAACAAATACATGAATGATTCAAAATCCTTAGTAATTCTATCTACGAAAAAAACTGAATATGGGGATATATCCTACTTATATAATCTAAATGTTGATACTGGTAAATCAGGGTTATTGGCCGAATTTGCTGCACATAAAAATCTGAATAATATAGTGATATTTGATTCTCCAATGGGGCTGAATAACATTATAGTAGCCTATGACAAAGGTATAATAATAGTTAATTATCGTACTGGAGAACCGGGGTCTGCAACTCAGCAAAGGGTTGAAATAGCAGGGTTTGATACTGCAACCAGCATGGATTATAAAGGTAAACTTATTTATACTAGGGAAAATGATAATCTTCTCTACGTTAAAGAGATTCAAAATGGTAATTTTAATGCTTTTTTTACTAATAATAGAATAAAAGATGTAACTACCTATTATACAAAGCCACTTTATATAGCTAATCTAGACTCTTTAGATAATATTATTACGTATACCTCTGTAAGTAGAAATAGGATAGATCTCTTTGCTATGAAGGGTGGAGCCCCAATAAATTCTTTAAATACGCCTATTATAAAGGATGTAGTAAGTGCTAGAGGTATAGAAAATAGTTTTGGCTTTACTGGAATGAACATTTTAAATGAACATGGAAATAACAAGAAACTAAATCTGTTTATGATAAGGCAGACAATAGATAAATATAATAATGATGACTATTATAGTTTGGACATGATTCCCTATAATACTGATCCCTTTGGGGCAGTTCCTTCATTGGATTCAATCACTTATAATAAAGAATTTTATTTAGTCTACATAAGCTATGACGAAAATCATAAAGGGAACTTGAAGATATGTGGGCTTGAACAAAATCCAAAAGTTATAGTTAGTGGTGAGAATATATTTGGCCCAATAAGCATGAATGAATCTTATATTCTTTACTTCACCTTAGAAAACAACAATGTAAAAATAAAAATTTGTGATCACAAGGGTAACTTGACTAAGGATATCACAGATATGATCGTTAAAAGTGAATAACAGCACAGTCTTTAGAGCGATTTTTTTAGATTGTATTTCATGGATGTAAGTGACATAGTATAAAAAAGAGCATACAATGCTCTTTTATACATTCTAAAAGAAAAGGTTTTAGGTAGACAATATAAACTCCTTAAATGCATCCACAGTTGAAAAATAAAAGTCGGAGTTTTTTCTCATATAATTTTCAATTTCAGGAACTATATGCGACCAACCTGCTGCAGCAAAAGACACATTGCAGCTTCTTGCCATATCTAGTCCTGGTTTTAAATCATCTAATACTAAGATTTCATTATTACTTAAATTAAAGTTTTTCATAATTTCAATAATTGGATAAGGATTGGGCTTTCTCTGATGTTCTTCTAGCTCCCAGCCAAATATTAAATCAGGAGTCAAATTACAGTGTATTATATAATCTCGCATAATCTGCACACTTTCTGAATGAGAGACAACACATATTATTCCACCTAATTTTTTATATTCTGCTACTAATTCAGAAAAACCTGGATAAAAGTCAGGATGTTTTTTTTCAGTGAAGTTTTTCCATACTTTATACTGATACTCTTGCTCATCTTTATTGAATTTTAATACATCTTTGCACAGTTCTGAAAATCCAGGATTAAAACAATATGAAACAAATTCCTCAAGGCTTAAGGACTGAATTTCCGGTCGTAGTGTTTTTAAAGCTTCTAAAAAAGAAGGGTAATGGATCTCTGGTGTACTTTTAACAACAGTATCATCATGATCTAAAATTAAGCATCTATATCTCAAATCAAAACCCCCATTTGATTGAATTAATTATTGCTTTTGATTTTTTATAACAATTATCTGAATATAAGCTTATTAACGGAAGATAGTGGTATTGGTTGAATATAATCGTATTTTAAGTCTTATAGTGAAGACAAAAACATTTCATAGGCATCATCAAAAAAGTCGTAAGGGTAGGGATTGCCTCCGTTTGTGCTTTTGCATTGATTATCGCTATACTCTTGTCCAACGGAAAAAAGTTCCCCAACAGTCATAGGATGCCCAACTTCACAAGCTATTTTACAAAAGGAATCCATTGGATCATTAGAAATACGTGTTTCCAGCAACCTCTTTTTTAATAAAGGATCCTTTTTTGCAGATTTATAAAGTAGTGCTAATTCGGTAGTTATGTTGCTCATATTTTCAGCTCCTTCTTTTAAACTAATATTATTATAACATGTTAGGTAAGAGTTTGCTCCAAAGCTGTAAAATTAGAAGGATTTTATAAACTAAAAGAGGCACCCGAGGGTACCTCTTTAAAGCTATTTTTCAAAAGGGAATGTAAATTGTGTTAAACTAAGTTCTTTTTTTAGCTGAAGCATTTGCTTTTGCAGCACTTCATTTACCGGAACTCCTTTATCTTTTCTGAATAACCAAGCCTCGTATTCCTTTTCACCAGCAGTATATATTCTATTTTGGCCAGGAGCCTTCTTAGAATTCCTAAGGTCTCTTAAGATCTCTCCAGTAGTCTTTTTAAAGCTTTCTAAATCAGTAAAGCTTTCAATATTGATAGCAATAAAGAAATGTCCAAGATGATAAGGAACCTTCTTACCATTTTCAAAGCCTAGAAGCCCCTTTAAGAAGGTACCACCTTGAAGGGCAGCTGATAATATTTCAACGACGGCTGCATAACCATAGCCTTTGTACCCAGCAGTTTCCTCTCCAATTCCTCCAAGAGGAGTTAAGGCAGCGGTTCCTTTAACTAAATCTTCAAGTATTTTATGAGTATCTGTTCGTGTATTACCCTTTTCATCGATTACCCATCCAGGAGGAAGCTCTTTATTTTCTCTATCGTAAACTTCAATTTTCCCTCTTTGACTAATAGAAGTAGCACAATCTAAAACAAATGGAAAATCTTCATCTGTAGGCATACCAAATGTTAGAGGATTTGTTCCAAGCATATTTTCAACACCAAAAGTAGGTGCTATAGATGGACGAGCATTTGTACCAGTAATTCCTATCATACCATTTTCTATTGCCATCAATGGATAGTAGCCTGCAATTCCATAGTGAGTCGAGTTTCTTACTACTGTCATTCCAAGACCATAGACTTTAGCTTTATCAATAGCTATTTGCATAGCTTTTTTAGCTATAACATGTCCCATTCCATCGTGACCATCTATTACGGCAGTGGTAGGGGTTTCTTTAATTATCTCAAAATTTGTAATAACATTTTGTATGCCTTCTTTGATTCTATCGTAATATATAGGCTTCAATCTTCCTACTCCATGAGAGTCTATTCCTCTTTTGTCAGCTGTAATTAATACATCTGCGCATATCTTAGCATCTTCTTCAGGAACTCCTACTCCCTTAAAAACTTCCACCATAAAGCTTTCCATAACATCAAATGGAATCCAGCAAACATTTTCAGCATGCATAAACATCGCCCCTTTGTATTTGAATATTCTAAATATTAGTTTAATTATATGCCTGTTATAATAAGCAGTCAACTTTGAAAAATAGTGGAAGGGGTATTTCCTGACATCAAGAATTAAGTATCGGTGATAGGGAAATTGTGGTATAATTTGCTTATCGTTTTATTAATTTTGATAAGGAGGTAGTTTATGTCAGATTTATTTTTAGCTGAGCCTAGCAGTGAATATAAAAGGAGCTTTGAAAATTACGTTTTAGCATACAAAAGAATAAATGATAACTATTATTTTAATAAATATAAAAGCGCATTAGAAAATTATGAGGGCTATTTAAACAATGTTTACTATTATTCCAAGGAAAATAACTTACCTGAAGGGGAGGTAGCTACTTCAACTTTTTGGTTAATCGATGAAAAAGAAGTTGTAGGAGTAGTAAGAGTTAGACACCAAGAGGTAGAATGTGCAGGTCATATTGGTTATGATATATCACCAGACTATAGGAATAGAGGTTATGGAGCTCAAATTTTAAAACTGGCATTAATAAAGGCTAGAGAGTTAGGAATAGAAGAGGCTATTGTAACCTGCAATATAGACAATATAGCCTCAAAGAAGATTATTGAAAAGAGCAATGGAAAACTATTAGGAACTATCTTTGATGAAGAAGAAAATGAATGGCTATACAAGTATAGTATTGCAGTAACATACTATTAACAAGGATATATTATTTTTTATTATATTTTAGTTTGTAAATTATATAAGGTGAAGCCCTAACAGGAAAGTTATTTTGAGAGTTATATATTGAAAGAATAACTTTAATTTAATTCTCATAGCAATATTTTTAAAACAACAAAGGGAACTGTGGAGAGCTCCCTTTAGGTTTGACTCTTAATATTAAGCTTTTGAATTTTTATAATTATTCCAGATAGTCATTGAAGGGGTCAAGACTTTAAGTACTTCAAGCTGGCTTTCATTACTGCATACTTTATCAATTATCCCATTAAACAATTTATTATCTAAGTTTTTTATTATTAAATCTATATTGTTATCATTCAGATTTTCCAAAAATCTTCTTAGTATAATTGATTTATTATAGTTTTCAAATAATGGTTTTACTAGTTCCTCATATTTACCCAAATTGCACAAATCATAAGCTGAATAAATACCTGTTAGCATTGAAGCAAACTGCCCAAAGCCAAGCCCTGGTGATATTGTCCCAAAACAATTTCCTACGAAATATGTATTATCAATTATTGGCTTATCACATATACCCATCATATATCTTGTAATCTCGAATCTATCAGTAATCCTGAAATTTTGATCTAAATCTTTACAAGCCGTGCTATAAAAGGATTCCCATATAGTGCTTATATCAAGTTTTATATTGTTTGGATAATCTGGATAAGCTATAACCAAATTAGCTTCACTTTCAGAAAAAGGTATCAGCCATGCATATCCCTTTGGAATTATATCATAGTTAAACCATACATGAGCAATACTTGTAAGAAATTCACCCTCAACTGTTGCACCTTTTATGGTGCAGGTTAGGTCACATCTGTAATTTCCAAGTTTAGCAGCATATTCACCATCTCCAGGTGCTAATATTATATATTCAAATTCCTTGCATAATTGTTCATATTCATAAGTGGAATTAAAGTTAATTTTAGTTTTAACCTGCTTTTCTAATTGACATTCATAAGAATTTTGATGCCTGCCTCTAATATTCACATAACCTATAGTACCATCAATGCTTCCCACTTCATTTTTAGAATGTACCACTAATTTTTTAACCGTATCTGTAGGCACTAAATTTATATGGAAATTTTCTTTAAGATGCAGCAAATCATCTTTAATTGGCCTATTTAGAATGCTAAAGGTAGCTTCTCCATTCACAAATCTATCTCCAACACGATTTCTTTTTTCAAAAATAGCTGGTTTAATACCATGTCTTTCTAAGGTTATAGCACAAGATAATCCAGACATTCCTGCTCCCATAATAGCAACTTCCATAGTAAACACCTCCATGCATGAATAGTTTTTATCATAATAAACTTTGTATACATTAAAATGAAATTTTGTTATTGTATTGTGCAAAATGAAATGTCCCTATGGCATGTGGTTCACTATTTTTTTCTTTTTTAACCTTATAGCTGTAAGCACAACTCCTAGAAGGCATATGAGAGCATCCATAATATACACATATCTCATTCCAAAAATGAATACGCCATTTCTACCTTCTACGTAACCAAATACTTTAGTGCCCATTTTTATACTCATTAAGGAATAGAGAAGTAAGGTTGACAGTGCAACACCAGACGATTGTCCTAAATTTCTAATAAAAGCATTTACACTTCCAGCAATGCCAAGCTTATCCCTTGGAGCTGAGGACATTACTAAGGAGTTATTAGGAGGTAAAAACAAACCGTTTCCTATAGCCATTATTGATATATATATGCACATGAGCCAAATTGGAGTATCTTGGCTTAAAGTTGCCATTAGCAGCATTGATGTACCTATAAGTAATAGTCCTATGAAAGTTAAAAACTCTGATCCAATTTTATCAGACAGATAGCCGCTGAAAGGGGAAATCATGGTTAGGATTACAGGGTAGGTCATCATAATAATACCCGTAGTGCTTGGAGCAATTTTCAAAACATTTTCAAGATAAAAAGGTTGGACTATGTTATTGCTGTTGATAGACATATAGGAGATAAAGGTACATAATATTCCAACAGAAAAAAGAGAATTTTTAAATATAGAAAGATCTAAAAGTGGATACTTTGATTTCTCTTCTATAAATATAAATATAATAAATAGAAAGATAGCAACAGCAAAGGAAGCAAGGATTACAGTATTTCCATAACCAATAGTTTGACCTCTTACTAGAGAATAAAACATTAGGATAACGCTTATACCAAAAAGTACAGCTCCAAGAAAATCAATATTCTCAGTTTTATTTTTTATGCTGCAAGGCAAAATTTTAAAGCCAACTGCAGTAGCTATGATGCCTATAGGTATATTTATAAGAAAAATATAATTCCAACTGAAGTAGGAGACAATAAAACCTCCTAAAGGCGGTCCAATCATTGTGCCCAATGCTAAAAAGGTTCCAGATATACCAAGGGCTCTTCCTCTTTCGTTTGAAGGGAACACTTGAGTAATTATTCCTTGATTATTTGCCATAGCAGCGGAGGCACCTAAAGCTTGAACAATCCTTGCAAGCACTAGAAAGGTAAGATTTTCTGATAATCCACAAAGCAATGATCCAGCAGTAAATACAAGTAATCCAATATTAAAAACTATAGATTTTCCCTTTATATCACCTAATCTGCCAAAGAATAATATTGTGCTAACTATTGAAATGAGATAACAAATTACTATTAGCTGTATAGAGGACATAGTAACTGAAAATATATTAACCATCACTGGCAGTGCTACGTTTACAATGGTGCTGTCCAGGGTTGCCATAAATGGAAGTAGAACTACAACCGATAATATCATCCATCGATTTTTATAGACACTCTTATTGTATGCTTCCATTGCAAAAAAACACATCCTTTCTTTCACTCTATTTAACTAATTCAGTATTATTATATTAGAATCATTGAGAAATGGTACTATAGAAACAAGAATAATCACAAATCCGCTGAACTCAAATGCTTGTTCTATTCAGATTTGAGCAGATGATAACTGATGACTATTGCAGTTTTAAATTCGAGCCCAATACACTATAAAAAATTTAATAAAAACATGGAGTATAGGTGTTAAACAATGCGCAACATTATACTTAAATGAATAACCTAAATATGTAATAACTATTTTTTGGAGGTTGTGAATGGGCTACTATATTAAGGCAGAAGCTGATGTGAAAATTTACGTGGAGGATCTTAACCCAAAAGGCAATAAGACAATCTTATTTTTACACGGGTGGCCTGGAAGTCATAAACTGTTTGAATATCAGTTTGACAGTCTTCCTAAGATGGGGTTTAGATGCATAGGTATTGATACCAGGGGATTTGGATATTCGGATAAGCCTTGGAACGGCTATAATTACGACAGGTTGTCAGATGATGTTAGAGTTGTAATAGATTCATTAAAGCTAAAGGATATTACTCTGGCAGGACATTCAACTGGAGGAGCAATTGCCATAAGATATATGGCTCGCCATAAAGGCTATGGAGTATCAAAACTGGCTCTTTTTGCGGCAGCGGCACCTAGTCTTATTAAGCGTCCTAATTTTCCTTATGGTCTGAACAAAGAAACTGTCTTGCAAATAATTGATGGAACATACAGTGACCGTCCTAAAATGCTTCAGGGCTTTGGTGATAACTTTTTCTATAAGCATATATCTGAAGCTTTTTCAGAATGGTTCTTCCAATTAGGATTACAAGCATCAGGTTGGGCCACAGCAGCTATAGCAAAAACTTGGATAAATGAAGTGCTTTTTTCGGATCTGAAAGCAATAAATGTTCCTACTTTAATCATCCATGGGATTCATGATGAAGTAGTACCTTTTGAATTAGGGGAAATACAAAAGCAAACTATTAGAAATTCAAAACTTATACCTTTTAATTACAGCGGACATGGGGCATTTTATGATGAACGCGATAAATTTAATAAAGAATTAGTGAAGTTTATAGAAGAATAGTTAATAACGAGTTGAATACGATATTGTTACTAAAGAATTTACTGTATTCAACTCGTCTATTTTTATCTATAACTTTAAATTACAGTTCGAATATAGAAAAGCAATATTAATGAAAGAACTGCTAAAATTATCTTTAGTATTCGATATTCCTTATTTCTAACTGATTCTATAAATAATATTAAAGCTAGCAAAAGCCAGACCTTCTCAATTAGAAAAAGCCCTAAAAGTGTTAATAGTGAGAAACCCAATAAGGGTGATACTAAAATTAATGATATTAAAAAAACTACAGCTAATGTGATAAGTCTTGCTTTGAGAGAATATTGCTTATAGTAGGAAAATGCTAAAAAGCATACAATAAATAATAAAACTATCCAATGAATAATCATTTCTTTATAACCCCCATACCTATTTGTAAAATTGGTATTCACATAAAGATTTCCCTTATATCACTTCAAAATTTTCTTTGCTTCATCACACCAATCCAAATATGCTTCATAGGCTTTTACTCCAAATAGGGCAGTGAGAAAGTAATATTTATGGGCATCATCTTGAAGAATGCCTTCTAAAGACATTACTGCTCCCTTCAAAACGATAAGTTCGTTTTTTATCTTTTCCTCAAAATTCTCAATATGCTCTAGTGAAATCTTTGTACCAGCAACACTGCCGAAAAATAGTTTTAAAAGAGTCTCATAGCGAAGTTCGTCCTTTGTTACAGGAATAGCAAGCCATTCCTGTAAATGATATCGTCCAGTATTTGTAATAGTATAAATGATTTTATCTCTGCCATTTTCCACAGTCTCATTTTTCGTAACAAAGCCATCCGCCACTAATGAACTGAGGGTTGGATAAATACTTCCATAGCTGCCGCTCCAGAAGTATTTTAACATTGTGTCAATACGTTTTTTTATTTCATATCCTGTCAAGGATTCATGGCTTAACAGCCCCAAAATCACTTGATCCATTTTCTTGTCATTTGCCATTATAATTTCCTCATTTCTTCATACTATATCTTAGTACTTTTTTTGGACATATATCTATACATTCACCACATAATATACATTCCGTATTACTTAATTGTCCTTTAGACACCATTCCTACCACATCTAAGCTCATAGGACATTTTTTATTGCACTGCTTGCATGAGATACATTTTTCATGATTTACTTTGATATGCAGCTGCGGAACATGCATCAGTTTGCCTAGTTTTACTCCAATAACCATGAATGGTGCCATCCAGCAAAAGTAATGGCAGAAAGTTCTTTTGCCAAACAAAATTGCGGGAATGAAAATCAATAATATAACGCCATAATAGATTATAAAGCAATAAATATTCCATGATCAGTCATATAAAAAGGATCTATAGTCACATTGTTTTTACCTAAAATAAAGCTTGCTATAACTGCAGCTATCCAAACACACCAGATAACATATTTAATATTATTTCTCCAGCTTTGTTTTGGTGATTTATCATTTATGGAGAAAGCACATTCTTGCAGACCGCCTGCAGGGCATAAATATCCGCAAAAGAATCTCCCTAAAAATATTGAACCAAACAACATAATGGAAAATACAATAAAACTTCCATTAATAATTCTTTCCATAGCACCTTGAATAATAATGTATGGTGAAAGATACCACATAGTAATAGGAAATAATAAAAATGCTGTAACCAGAAGAAGTTTTCTAACCTTTTGTCTTTTCAAAGTCCATCCCTCCATATATCAATCTGATATATAAATAATATATCAAGTTGATATATTAGTCAACACTATAGAGTATAACTACTTTTTTATTTATGATAATTATAGCGTTGCTTGCAATGAACTATTAGTCTATATTAGCAAGATGATTTAAGGCATCATGATCAAGGATTTTGTATCCATTTGTGATCTTCTTAAGGATTCCTTTTTTTATAAAGTTAGCTATCACAAATAATAGGTGTCTATAAGTTACAGCAAGATATTCTGCAGTCTCGGTATGTTTTTCTGAGTAAATACTTCCGTGGGCAGTGAGTTGAATACACCTGGCAAGTCGATTTTCAAGCGGGTAGGACATGTTGTGTGTATAGGTGCGTGAATTATTAGTAGCCTTTTTTCCTAGATATATGCAGAGTTCTCTAAGAAATACTGAATCGCTTAATAAAGTATTACGGAATTGCTGCATGGGTATGGCAATACAAGTAACTGTAGTCATAGCTTGTACTCCAATGGCATCCCTTTGAGCGTTAAGAAGCTCCATTTCACCTATAAAGCAGGGTGCATACAGAAAATTAACCAGCGAAGTTTTACCATTGCTGTGGGTAATATAAACCTTTGCCTTACCATCTACTACAAAGTAAAGATATTCTGGTGTCTGACCTTCACATAATATAAATTCATCAGCTTCAAAGCGATGTATTTGAGTAAAAGTAAGTATGTGATCAGAAAAATAATGGAAAAATTCCGAGCTCTCTGCAGCTATTTTAATTTGTTCAGGTGATGTGACACGTTCCATGGTTACCTCCTATAATGTGAGATTTCTCATATAATTGTACAGCCCACTTTGTTATAATGCAACTAACAGATACAATTGGGGGGATAGACATGGGAAAAAAGAAGGCAGCTAAAAATGCAACACTTCCTTACGCCATTCTGCAGTCAATGGTATGGGGGAATTTTGGCGTGTTAATCTGCTATGCAGGCAAATTCAGCCTTGCTCAGGGACTTTCCAATACTCAATATGGTATTATTTTTGGAATAGTGTCGGGAAGTGCATTTATACTTCAGTTGATGCTGGCACAAATCGTTGGGAAAAGCACCAAAAGAGAAGCACTTAGCTTCGCAATACTTGTTCAATCTGGGGTTACAGTAATCTGTGGTGCTGTGTTGTATTTCGCTGGGCTTCAGAGATATCCAGCTGTAGTTCTTCTCGCAGTTATGTGTATATTGCTGCAGACTTTTCCGGCTACGGTCGATTCTTATGGCATGTTGAAGATACAGGTAGGTATGCATATAAATCTTGGAATTTCTCGAGGCTTCGGTTCATTAGCTTATAGTGTCATTACTTATTTATGCGGATGGAGTATTGCAGAATTTGGCATAAAGGTAGTTCCTTTTATGGGAACTCTTCTGGCTCTTGCACTATTTGGTGGTGTATTGGCATTCCCAAAGGAAATAGCTACAACAAAGCAAGAACACAGCGATAATTTAGTTAAGCAAAAGTTATGGGATAAAAGCTTTACCATGGCTCTTGCAGGCTTCTTTTTTCTTTATGCAAGTCATAATTTTCTATGCAATTATATGTATCAGATAGTGGTAGCACGTGGCGGAAGCGAGTCTACAATGGGTCTAGCCACTTCCATTGGAGCAATGCTTGAACTCCCAGCTATGTTTCTAGTAGTTAAGCTTATGAAAATTAAACGTTGTGATTTTTGGCTGAAAGCTTCAGGCGTTTTTATGACAATGAAAGCACTGCTTTATTTTATGTCGGGATCTATGATGGGTATATTTGCAGCACAGTTAATGCAACTAGGCGGGTTTTCACTGTTTTCAATCACCTCTGTTTATTATATAGGTTCAACGGTATCAATTGAAAATTCTGTACGTGGACAGACTTATCGTGCCGCAACTTGTACGTTCAGCAATTTGCTAGCTTATTTTCTTGGAGGCGTGGTTTGCGATTATACTAGCCCTCAGGGGGTTATAGCATTATCAATTGCATGTGGACTGATTGGAACTATAATACTACTTTTTTCCTGCCATAAAGTTGAAAAAGCAGTAGGGGTAAGTTAAAGTTTTATAAAAAAGCATGTTTCTCAACATGCTTTTTTTATTTATTTACATACCCAAAAAATTCAAAGTTGCCATCTTCACATTCTGTAAGCATATAAGGGGTGGTTTGTGCATACCACTTTTTTGCAAATACATTTTTTCCTACTGGATATAGAAGATGATGCACATCACCGTTGAAACGCACAAATTCTAATCCTTCTTCACCTAATTCTAAAACTATCTTATCCTTAAAATATACTCCTTCATATTTCGAAAGGTTAGATTTGTCCAATTTTAATTCGGGTATTTTTTTAGGTTCCTCAGTTTGTCCAGTAAAAAGAAGTTCAGTAATAGCATTACCAATGTGGTAATTGTTGCCGCATTCAAGATTAGATAGTACTACAATACATATATCCTCATTATAAAAATCCTGCCTGTAGGTCATCACTCCTAAATGATCTCCTCCGTGATAGAATCTTGTTCGCCCATATACATTGTCCTTGTTTAATCCATAGCAATAACCATTTTTATTTTCATTGAAAAAACGAGTATAGGTATTTTCTGATAAGTATACTCTATTTTTGAGGCTGTAATACCATTTGCACAAATCAGCGAAATTTGAAAATACGGCTCCAGCGCCAACGCTGAATTTTTCATTATAGTATTGGCACCTTACTATTTCATTTCTATCCATCTGATATGGAAAAGCCTTGTTTCTTATAATATTATGTCCATCGTCCAAAACAGTATTTTCCATGCCAAGAGGCTGAAAAATATACTTTTTTAAAGCATCGCAAAAATCCATTCCAACTATATTTTCAATTGCCCATGCAAGAATATTGTAATTAGCATTATTGTATTCAAACTGGCTCCCAGGTTCAAAACTTAGCGGTCTTTTTATAAATTTATCGAAGAATTCCTGACGATTAAAAGTGTTTCTGTCATAGATTTGAAAAAAATCATCCTCCCAGTTATAAAACTGATGAAGTCCTGAAGTATGGGATAATAAATGATGAGCTGTAATTCTATTATCAATGTATAATTCCTTTGGCAGATACATGTTTATGGGATTATCAATATCTAGCTTTTTCTGTTCATATAATAGCATTATTAAAAATGCAGTAAACTGTTTAGACATTGATCCAAGAGAATAACATGTATCTATATTATTTGGAATAGAATATTCATGGCAGGCCATACCAAAGGATTTGCTAAATACAATTTTACCTTTGCTTAAAACACCTATAGTGCCTGAAAATGGCCAGATTTTTATATATTTATTCATATAACTTTCTATCGTTTTCAATTTCATAAGATCAACACCTTTTATAATTTATTCATATAAATTAATACTTAACTGCAAACTATATAACTTGACCAAATTGATAATGCTGATTAACATAAAGAATTTCCAGCAACATCACTTAATATTATACCATATTTTATAATATTATTATAAGGATGTGTAATTATGGTATAGTTTGAATAATTGTATTAGCATGCAATATAATTGAGTTAACAGTTAAGTATTGTAAAGTAGGAGTCATCATATGAAGCCTTTTTAAAGAACAAAATTAAGCCTATAATTCAAAGATATAATAAAATAGATAATTATAAGTCTATCAGTCCTTTGAAAAGTTCAACTGTTGTTTTAATAAGTTCATCTCTATAATCAAAATCTGATGTGTGAATATGAGGGTAGTCATATCCGTTTCCAATAAAACACATTGAGCCTTTTGTCAATTTAGTATAATGTCCAAAGTCTTCCGAAGGTCTAATGGCTTCTTTTAACTCATTTATTTGTATGCCCTTATTGCGGCAAACCATACGAATTTTATTATTGCTTTCTATATGGTTTTTAGTTTCTGGAAAGTAATCCTGATATGAGAAGGTTACTTTCAAGCCATACTTATCTGCCTCTGATTTAGCAAGTTCTTCAATACTTTTCTGAAGAGCCTCCATTTCATCTTCATAAAGAGCACGTATAGTCAGCAGCAGGTTACCTCTGCTAGCTGACATGCCAAAAGCTCTTTCACCCACATCAATTTGAACAACAGTACATAGAACCATACCTTTGTTTTTAGCACAGGAAATTACATTTGGAATAGAGACAACTATTTGAGCAATAGCAAATGCGGGATTTTTTCCTAGCTCAGGTTGACTAGCATGGGTTGGTGAACCTTCAAAGTGAATTATCATTCCTTTAGATGCACATTGAATTGTGCCATCAATAACGTTAATTGAATTGTACTCAAGGCCGCTCATACTATGTATTGCAAAAATTTCTTCAATATTATTTAAAGAAATAAAGGATTTACATTGAGCAGCGCCATCACCAGTTTCTTCTGCATGCTGAAATAAGAAAAACACGTTTTTATCTGCACCATTTTGATCAACTTCCATTGCTAGTGCACATAGTCCAGCTGCATGTCCGTCATGACCGCATTTATGAGCTATGCCGGGCACCTTAGAAGCATATGGAATAGAATCATTTTCTTGAAAAGGTAGAGCATCGATATCGGCACGAAAGGCAATGTTTGGTTTATCTTTACCAGCTCTATATATGGCATAGAACCAATTCTCATTATCAACAATTTCAAGTTTTGTGTACCTTTTAAGAAATTCTAGCAAGTGTTTTTTTGTCCAAACCTCATGATTTGAAAGTTCGGGGTGTTTATGTAATTCGTGACGTAATTTTTTTGCTAGTTCAAAATTCATTTCATTCATTTTTTTACTCCTTCACACCTAAAGTATTTAAAACAATTATATACCAAAAGCACTGCTGTTCCAATATTTACAATTTTAGAACAAGTATATGTAGATAAACTTTATTAGAAATAGTATTTGACAGTTTAGTTATAAGGTCTAAATAATTAGCTAATGGTTTATGTAATAAAAAATGTGTTTATTTTCACAAAGTATTGTAGTATAATAAAAAACAGTGAGAAGACACCTGAGATTTAGCATTCACTGCTGTTTCAAAGGGCTTTCCATATAATAAATATATCGTAAAAAAGTATCGTTCTGAATGAATGAGGGTCAGTCCCAAATTAGAAGGCGAGAGAATAGTTATTTAAAATTCGGGGAATCCGTTTATTTGTGATTGCTTACGATTTTTGCTATCCTTGTTCCTTATTTGGTTCAGGGATTTTATTATTTGTAAAGAAGGGGATTTAGGTATGCAAACAAGGATTGCTATTATTGGGATTATTGTTGAAAACAAAAACTCTGTAGAAAAGTTAAATAGTATCTTACATGAATACAGCGAATATATAATAGGCAGAATGGGAATCCCCTACCCAAAACACCACATTAGCATTATTAGCGTGGCTATAGATGCACCAAGTGATGTTATTAGTGCTCTCTCCGGAAAATTAGGTATGCTGCCAGACGTGAACATCAAAACAGTTTATTCAAAGATGTCTATCGGTGAGTAAATTAATATTTGGAGGGTTTTAAATGTATAATGTTAAATCTAAAATTGCAACAGAATTTATTGATGATCAAGAAATAAGGGAAACACTTGCTTATGCTAAGGAAAATAAAAACAATCGTGAGTTAATAAGTAGTCTTATTGAAAGAGCAAAGGACTGCAAAGGACTAACACATAGAGAAGCAGCAGTATTATTAGAATGTGACTTAGAAGATGAAAATGAAAAGATGTATAAGCTTGCAAAGGAAATCAAACAGAAGTTTTATGGAAATCGTATCGTAATGTTTGCTCCGCTTTATCTTTCAAATTACTGCGTAAACGGGTGCGTTTATTGTCCATACCATTATAAAAATAAACATATAGCTAGAAAGAAGTTAACACAGGAAGAGATCAGAAAAGAAACAATTGCTCTACAAGATATGGGACACAAGCGTTTAGCCTTGGAAGCAGGGGAGGATCCTGTTAACAATCCTATTGAATACATTCTTGAAAGCATCAAGACTATATACAGTATAAAGCATAAAAATGGCGAAATAAGACGTGTTAATGTAAATATAGCTGCTACTACTGTAGAGAACTATAAAAAGTTAAAGGATGCAGGAATAGGAACCTATATACTTTTCCAAGAAACATATAATAAAAAGAGCTATGAAGAGCTTCACCCAACAGGTCCAAAACATGACTATGCGTATCATACTGAAGCAATGGACCGTGCGATGGAAGCAGGTATTGATGATGTAGGCATAGGAGTTTTATTCGGACTAAATATGTATAAGTATGACTTTGTAGGTTTGTTAATGCATGCTGAACACTTAGAAGCTGCAATGGGAGTTGGTCCACATACAATAAGTGTACCTCGTATCCGCCCAGCAGATGATATTGATCCTGATAACTTTTCTAATGCAATATCAGAAGAAATTTTTGAAAAAATAGTAGCGGTTCTTCGTATTGCTGTACCATATACAGGTATGATTGTATCTACTCGTGAATCTCAAAAGACTCGTGAACGCATACTAGAATTAGGTGTATCCCAAATAAGTGGTGGTTCAAGCACAAGTGTTGGGGGTTATGTTGAAAAGGAAACTGATGAAGATAACTCAGCTCAATTTGAGGTTAATGATAACCGTACCCTAGATGAAATAGTTAACTGGTTGCTTAAACTTGGTTATATTCCAAGCTTTTGTACAGCTTGTTATCGTGAAGGAAGAACTGGAGACCGTTTCATGAGCCTTGTTAAATCAGGACAGATAGCTAACTGCTGTCAGCCAAATGCTTTGATGACACTTAAGGAATATCTAGAGGATTATGCTTCAGGGGAAACAAAGGAAAATGGCGAAACAGTGATTGCTAAAGAAGTTGAAAAGATACCTAATGAGAAAGTTAAAACTATAGTAAAAGAGCATCTTGTTGATATGAAGAAAGGTAAAAGAGATTTTAGATTCTAACATATGATCTTAGGAATAATTATATATAAAAAGGAACCTTAAGGTTCCTTTTTATATGCTCCTGATTCTATTTTTTCACAGATTTTAAAATCTCATCAATTTTAACTTTACCAACTTTTAGACTATTTTATGCAGTGGTAAAGGAATTTTATTGGAAGCTATGGTATAATATGGACATAAACTTTTGCATTTAGGTGATATAAATAGGGGGTGTCTTTATTGGCCTCACGGCTAATGCACTATATTATAGGAAATCAAATATTAAAGGGGAAATCAATTGATAGTGATTTATTCATTTTAGGTAATCTTGCTCCTGATGCTGAAGATGGAAAGCTATGTTCACATTTTAGAAAAATAATAGGCAATGATTATGATAAATATCCCAATATAGACTTAAATCGTTTTAGAGAGAAATATATTAATTGTAGTTATAATGCATTTGTTATGCGATATTACTGTCATTTGGTTTCGGACTATATTTGGGTACAATCAATATATCCAAAATACTTACAGTTTACAACTGATAAGGAAAAAGATAAAAGACAAAGAGAACTGCTTTTTAGAGATTTATCAATTCTTAATGAAATATTATCTAAGTACTTTAATTTGTATTATGATAATAATATTGTCATTCCCCAAAAATTAAGTATTACAGAATGCTCTTACGAAGGAATTAGTGAATTGCTTGATAATCTTTGTGAAGATTTCAGTGAAAAACATGATGATACAAATTTAAAAATATTTAATACTGACTTCATTTTATACTATATACTTGAGGCTAAAAATCAATGCATTAAAGAATTAGAGATTTTCAATATATAAGCTATAATGTCATATTCTTTTGATAAATTAGTGGACAAATATGTTATTGAGGGTGATTAAAATGAGTTATCATATTAGAGTGAGTGGGCGCGGGATTGTTATAAATAATGATAAAATTTTATTAAATGAATTTGGCGGTGGTAAATATTATAATATACCGGGTGGTGGAGTTGAACCAGGAGAAACCGTTAAACAAGCAGTGGTTAGAGAAATATTTGAAGAATCTGGTTTAAATGTTAATGTAGGTGAGTTAATATACGTACTTGAATATGAGCCAAACAATTGTAATTTTATGTACGGGAATAAACCACAAATAAGCCTTGTATTTCGCTGCTTTTTGAATGGAGATGATAAGATTAAGGATCCATCAGTACCTGATATAGACCCTGACAATCCTGAAATTTCAAGCGAAGCAAAGTGGATACAAATATCTGAGTTAAAAAACATTCACTACGTACCATACATTCATAATGAATTAATGGAATATATAAAAACAAATAGTTTTTCACCAGTATTTATTGAAGAACCATTAAATCTGTAAGGAGATAGTTATATGAAGATTATTAGGGAAACTCTACTAGGATTATATATCAATTTTTTAATGATTATATTGTTGCTTGCAAGTGTATTTAGGGGACTGCTTATAAACAATATGGGAAATTGGATTCAATGGTTATTGTTAGCTGCGGTTGTAGTCTCCGGTATATTTAATATTGCATTTGGAATAAAAAATATATTTAATACATGGAGGCTCTACAAAAATAATGAATACAATTCTTTGCGTAAATATATGAAAAGGTTGAAATTAGGGGCAGTTCCGTATTTCATTTTAAATTTTGCTTTATACTTCTTTTTGTTTACAATTTTCTTTGCTGCTTCTCGAGGAATTTTCATTGTCACACCAATACCACTATTTTTTTTAATTCCTATTTTTTTTACGTATCTTACTGTGCTATTTACTTCATGTTATGGAATAGGCTTTGCAGCAATTCTTAACAAAGAAAAGAATTTAGGAAGCGGGAAAATGTTGATTCATGTTTTGCTGCAGATTTGTTTTGTTTTAGATATATTAAGTACCATAATTTTAATCATAAAATATAAATATGAATCTATATAAGCCTATAGAAACAAGCAAATCTGACAAAACTCCTCGTAATCGATAAGTGGAAATGCTATAAAAGAGTGCTACTGTAAAATTAGTGATATTAATTATAGCAAAGATATTATTTGTAGTTACTAAATACAAAAGTACTAATTTAATGGAGAGTGATACACTTATGAAATATGTAAACATTGAAAACTGGAAGAGAAAAGACCATTTTAATTATTTTAAGCAGCTTGATTATCCTCACTTTAATATTTGCGGAAATGTTGATATTACAAGTTTTTATAAATACATTAAAGAAAATGAATTGCCATTTTTTATTACTGTTCTATATGCTTCAACAAAAGCAGCGAATAGCGTTAAGGAATTCAGATTTAGGATAAGAGGAGAAAAGGTGGTAGAACACGAAAATGTTAATCCTTCTTTTACAGTGCTGACAGAAGAAGAAGTGTTTAGTTTTTGTGCAGTTCATTATATAGATAATTTTAAGAACTTTAAGTATAATACATCAAGGGAAATAGAGAAGGTTAGGAATAACATTAGTTTAGAAGATCAGCCAGGACGTGACGATTTGATATATATTACTAGTATACCTTGGATTTCATTTACAAATGTAACACACCCAATCCAGATGAATCCAGTAGATAGCATACCAAGGATAGCGTGGGGAAAGTACTTTGAAGAAAATGGTAGAATTAAGTTACCATTATCAGTACAAGCACATCACGCATTAGTGGATGGATTACATGTTGGTCAGTTCTTCAACATTTTTCAAGAAATTTTAGATAATCCTGCAAAGTATCTATCATTTGGATATTAATTTTTTATTTAGCAAATTTGTGTGGTGAATTTGAACGAAAAATGCTACTCATGTGAGATTGAATACAATGTAGGCAGATTCTGTTTTATTGTTAAATAAGAAAAGGAGTTAATTATAATGTACCATTATTTAAATAGAAAAGTTAAAGTTATTATTGATAGACCATTAGCTTCAAAACATCCAGAACATGAAATATACTATCCAATAAATTATGGATATATACCTGATACTATGGCTGGTGATGGTGAAGAAATTGATGCTTACATTATAGGAGAATTTATACCGTTAAAAGAATTTGATGGAATAGTAACAGCAATAATACATAGAAAAAATGATGTTGAAGATAAGTTAGTAGTATCAAAAGATTCACATAAATATAGCAAAGAGCAAATACAAGCTCTCGTAGAATTTCAAGAAAGATTCTTTGATTCTGAAATTATAATGAAGCTAGATAGTATTAAAATAATAAAGTACAATCAAGCATATGCTGAAGATACTGTACATATGTGGAGAAATAGTAAGGAAAGGGCCATTGGGCATAAGGAAATACATTCTTTTGAAGACCATGTTTTTTTCCTGAATAATATTCTACTTAAAGATAATGAAATATACATTGCTGTTGATAATAATAAAGTTGCTGGTGTAATAGCATTTAATGAAAATGAAATAAATCAATTATATATTCATAATGATTATCAAGGAATGGGACTAGGAAAAAAGTTACTTGATATGGCTAAAATTAATTCTAAAGGTAGATTAATATTATATACATTTGAAGTAAATCGTAAAGCTCAACGGTTTTATGAAAGAAATGGATTTAAGGTTATTGGTAGAGGATATGAGAATGAAGAGAAGCTGGACGATATTAAGTATGAATGGGTTAAAGAGGACTAAGATTATGAAGAACAGAAATAAAAGGTGAAACATATAAAGAAAGACATTTGTCTACTGACAAATGTCTTTTTAATTGACACAACAAAATAACAGTGATAAAATAAAAATAATGTCGCAATTATCCTAAGTATAATATAACTCTACAATTATATTATACTCCTTCACAATCACAATGTCAACAGGGTTTTGAAAAAAATCTTGCTTATTTTTTCACAAAAAGGAGTGTGGATTTATGAATATCAACGATGTTGAATGGAAGCTCGAAAATGAATGGCTGAAGGAGGTGCTTAAAGAGGTTCAAAAGCAGATTAATGAGAAACGTGATTTTAAAGAAAGATTTAAAAAGGATGCAATTGAAACGCAAAGGGAACTTTGGCAGAACGTAGGATCTGTTTCTGTAATCAATGGACTTGAACAAATTGTAGACTTTATGGAATTTATCGATACCATGAAAATACAAAAGAGAAGTCATGAGTTTACCAGAAAGCTTGAAGAAAAATATGAGAGAATGCTTTTAATACCTTATTTTGGTAGGATAGATTTTCTAGAAAGTGGAGAAGACAAGGCTGAAAAGTGCTATATTGGAATTTCAAATCTTACTAACGACAATTACGATTTTCTAGTATACGACTGGAGAGCTCCAGTTTCTAGCATGTTTTATGACTATGAAATTGGCAGCGCAAATTATAAATGCCCTGAAGGAACTATTGATGGAAAGATACTGCTTAAAAGGCAGTACAAAATCAGTAATGGTGAAATTGAATATATGTTTGACAGTAATCTGAAGATAGATGATGAAGTGCTGCAAGATATATTGAGTAAAAGCACCGATAATAAGATGAAAGCAATTATAACAACTATTCAAAGGGAGCAGAATAAAGTAATTCGAAATGAGGAGTACAAAAACTTGATTGTCCAAGGTCCAGCAGGAAGCGGAAAAACCTCTGTTGCTCTTCATAGAATTGCCTATCTCTTATATAAGCATAGGGATAAAATAACTGCCCAAAATATAGTAATATTTTCTCCAAATGATATCTTTAATGATTATATTTCAAGTGTATTACCGCAGCTTGGAGAAGACAATATGTATCAGACTACCTTTAAGGAATATATGCATAATGCCTTGGGTAATGAGCTTGTAAAAGAAAATTATTGTGACATGATGGAATATATACTTGTTTCTAGTAAAAATAATAATTATGAAAAAAGGATTAAAAGTATAAAATTTAAAGCTTCTACGAAATTTGTAGATATACTAAAACGATATGTATCCTACTATGAAAAAATGGATAGAAATTTTACAGATATAATTTTTAGGGGTAATTTGATAATTTCCTCCAAAGATTTGCATGAATTATTTTTTAAAGATTATAAGCAAATTCCTCTAAAAAGAAGGCTTCATAAGATAAGAGAAAGATTTATCTATCTTATAAAGCCTTATGAAAAAAAGAGGATAAGAGAAGTGGCTGCGGAACTCGAGAAAACTGGCTTTTATATAGATAATGTGGAAATTGTAGAGCGCAGTATTGATATTGTAAGGAATGAAACAAAGGATATTTATCATGAAATAGATAGAATGACAGAATTTAATCTACTGGGTATTTATAGAGGGCTATTTGATAATTTAGAGCTTTTCTTAAATAAATCAGATACCCAGTATGATGAGGAAAAGATTGATGAAACCAAAAGTTATACTTTAGAAAGTCTGAATACAGGAATACTTAATTATGAGGATCAGCCACCACTATTGTATCTAAAAGGTGCGCTGGGAGATCTCCCAAAAACCTCAGAAATAAAATATGTTATTATTGATGAAGCACAGGATTATACACCTCTACAGTATGAAATTTTTAATCAACTTTTTGAGAATGCAAATATGACCATACTGGGGGACTTACATCAATCTATCAACCCATTTATGAACCTGGGGGATTATAGTAATATATCAAGCATATTTCCCAAAGACGATACATGTATAATAAATCTAACTAAAAGCTACAGATCCACAATGGAAATAACTAAGTTTTCAAGGAGCTTACTTGATAATAAAATAACAGATGGATGCGTAGAAAGAAATGGAGATAAACCTCTGCTGCTTGGTTTTCCAGATGAAAAGTCTATTAAAGAAAGGCTTCTTAAGGATATAAAAGTATATAAGGACAAAGACTATAAATCAATTGGCATAATAACAAGAACAGCTAAGGAAGCACAGGAGGTATTCAGTTTTCTAAAAGACAAGGTCCATGTTAAAGCTATAATTAAAGATGATAGTGAATATGATAATGATACTTTAGTAATACCGGCTTATCTTGCTAAAGGATTAGAATTTGATGTGGTATTTATATATAATGCTGGAGATGAAAATTACAGCTGTGAGGAGGAAAGGCTGCTGCTTTATACAGCCTGTACCAGGGCGCTCCATGTTTTATGTGTATACTATTCAGGTAAGTGTACACCATTGCTGAATGGAAGTTACAACTTTATTGTTTCAAAATAGTGAGTTGAATATTAAATACAAAATAACCTTTTTATCCCAAATATATTAAGGGGAGTCTATAAAGACTTCCCTTAATATATAATGTATAAGCACTAGTTCAATATTATAACTCAATCCAATATCGCTGAACTAATACATCCTCTTCTTGTACTTCGTTTTCTAATATTCCACCGCAATATTTTATTGTCTTAGCTGAAGCAATATTATCAGCATCACAAGTAAGTAAAACTTTGCTTATTCCAAGGTTTGTACATTTTTCTAAAGCCATTTTTAGCATTTCCTTTGCGTAACCTTTTCTGCGTTCGTCTTTTCTTACACTATAGCCAATATGTCCTCCATAATTAAATAAATAGTTATTTAATGCATGTCTGATGTTTATTATGCCAACTAATTTATTATCTTCTTCTCTTACTGCCAAGAAAACACTAGCTGTTACTTGGGTATGTTTTGTATTCTCATTTTCATTATCTAATACAAATTTAAGCCATTCTTCGTAATTTTCATATCTTTCCAAATATGAGGAACCGGCTAAAGTATCACCATTCTCTAAAAACTCTTTCTTGTATTCTAAAACTTGTTGGCTATAATCCATAGATGGTCTTAATAATATCATATATTTTTCTCCTTCACAGTTTAATAATTAAATTTTACTATTCAAATACTCACTTACATTTTGTTTTACAATATTAATAGCAGCTTCATCACCATACTTAACATTAATACATCTTTTTCCGAAAGTACAATTTGGCAGCTCCTGTTTTAGCTTTACAATATAATTTTCATCATGAAAATGAATAGAATAGTGTTTTTTAGTAGCGGAAATTGCTACATAACCTTCATACATTTTAGAACCAATCCACCACATAGGCATTGAAAAACTAATTTTAGGAGAAAGATTAGAAAATGCCTCCTTCATAAAATTTACAAAGTCTGAAACATGATTTTTACCTTTTTCATCTAAAGTACTGATATATTCACCAATTGAAACAAAACTCATCATTATACCTCCATATATAGCTTATAGACTAATTAGTCTTTATAGTGGAATAAAACATAGCTCTTATATTATTTATGCTATCAGTATATTAAATAATTTTCAATGTTAATTATTTATGCTTGTTAAAAAAGTATCTAGCAAAGTAATTTGAAAGCATAAAATAGGCTTGTAAAAACATTTTTTCATAGAGAAATTTTGTAAAAACATAAATATAATAAGACTTTCAGTAAGACCCTTGAATGAAATATTAGTGTTATAAGAATATCAATTGTTTTAATATATTTAAAAATGTGATAGTATTTAGAAAAGTGGTCATACCATAATACCAAAATAAGCACTGACTAACATCAATCTATACTTATTATTTTGAGACTTATGGCTTATTTTGTGAGACCAATATTTGGATTTCAAAGAAATTTACATAATAATTGGAGGTAAGAACATGGACATTCTAGTATGCATTAAACAAGTGCCAGGAACTTCAAAAGTAGAAGTTGACCCTGTGACGGGGGTATTAAAAAGAGATGGTGTAGATTCTAAAATGAACCCCTATGATCTATATGCTCTGGAGACAGCTTTAAGAATAAGAGATAAAGTAGGTGGCAATGTAAAAGTTATAAGCATGGGACCACTGCAAGCATTAGAGGTAATAAAAGAAGCATATATGATGGGAGCGGATGAGGGGGTACTTCTTTCAGATAGAAAATTTGGAGGAGCAGATGTTTTAGCAACCGCTTATACAATATCCCAGGGCGTTAAACAAATGGGGAATGTAGATTTAATTCTGTGTGGAAAACAAACAACAGATGGAGATACAGCCCAAGTAGGACCAGAAATGGCTGAGTATTTAGGTATGCCGCATATAGCAAATGTTATAAAGATCGAAGAAATAAAAAATAACTCTATGATCGTTGAAATGGATATGCCAAACACCATAGAAGTTGCAGAAATAAAATTCCCCTGTTTGTTAACTGTAGAAAAGGATATATTTCAGCCAAGACTTCCATCCTACAGAAAGAAATTGGAGACTAAAAATAAAGAAATTAAGGTATTAACCTTTAAGGAGCTTGAAGATCAAAATGAAAACAGATACGGACTTAATGGATCACCAACAAAGGTTGAAAGAATATTTCCACCCGCAGTTAACACAGACAAGGAAATATGGAATGGTACAGGAGAAGAACTTGTAGATAGGTTAGCTGTTAAGCTTAAAGAACTTAAATTTATATAGCAGGGAGGAAATTATTGTGGGTAAATTAATTGTTAATCAAGAAAAGTTAACTCCTTCAATTATTGAAGAATTAGTTAATATATGTCCTTTTGGTGCAATAGAAGATAAGGATGGAAGAATTGAGGTAAATGCAGGCTGTAAAGTATGCAAGCTATGTGTGAATAAAGGGCCAACCGGTGTTATGGAATTTATTGAAGAGGAAGTTCCTAAAATAGATAAAAGTTTATGGAAGGGTATAGCAGTATATGTAGATCATGTAGAAGGGGACATACATCCTGTAACCTATGAACTTATTGGAAAAGCAAAAGAATTAAGTGCCAAAATAAATCATCCAGTATATGCAGTATTCCTAGGACATAATATAAAGGATAAAGCGCAGGAGATACTTCATTATGGAGTAGACGAGGTATTCATATATGATTATGAAGAATTGAAGCACTTTACAATAGAACCATATACTAAGGCCATGGAAGACTTTATAAATAAAGTAATGCCATCAACACTATTAGTAGGAGCCACAACTGTAGGAAGGTCGCTTGCACCAAGGGTTGCTGCTAGATTTAGAACTGGACTTACAGCAGACTGCACAATACTTGATATGAAGGAAAATACAGATTTAGTACAAATAAGGCCAGCTTTTGGTGGCAATATAATGGCTCAAATTTTAAATCCAAACAATAGACCACAGCTAGCAACAGTAAGATATAAAGTTATGAATGCTCCAAAAAGAACAGCTGAACCTTCTGGAAAGCTTACAGCTGTAGAAATGAATAAGTCAAATTTAATTTCAAATATCAATGTAATAAAGATTACTAAGAAAGTTATAGAAGCTAGCATATCAGACGCAGAAATAATAGTGGCAGCAGGAAGAGGTATAAAATCAGAAAAAGATTTAACTATGATAAATGAATTAGCAGATTTGCTTGGAGCCCAAGTAGCTGCCACAAGGCCACTAATCGAAGCAGGATGGATAGATGCTAAGAAACAAATAGGTCTTAGCGGTAGAACAGTTAAACCAAAACTTATCATAACCTGTGGAATATCTGGCGCAGTGCAGTTTGCAGCAGGAATGAACAATTCAGAGTGTATAATTTCAATAAATAATGATCCTAAGGCTTCAATATTTAACGTAGCTCATTATGGTATTGTAGGAGATATATACGAGGTAGTACCACAGCTTATAAAAAGTATAAAAGATGGGAAAGCAATAGCGTAAATTACTTGAATTATATTTGGAGGTGGAGGGAATGGAGTATAAAAAGCTGCATGAAAAGGATATCAATTTTCTAATTGAATTACTAGGTGAAGATAGAGTATTTACAGGTAAAAATATAAATGAAGATTATAGTCATGACGAATTAGGTGGAATAAGCAAGCTGCCAGAAGCTTTAGTAGAGGTTCTTAGTACAGAAGAAGTGTCAAAGATAATGACTTATGCTTATGAGAATAACATTCCAGTAGTAGCAAGAGGATCTGGAACTGGACTAGTTGGAGCGTCAGTTCCAATAAAAGGCGGAATAATGATAAGCTTGGCTAAGATGAACAGAATTCTTGAATTAGATGAAGAAAATCTTACATTGACTTTAGAGCCAGGGGTTCTGCTAATGGAAATATCTAAATTTGTTGAGGCTCATGATCTTTTCTATCCACCAGATCCAGGAGAAAAATCAGCTACAATTGGCGGAAATATAAATACAAATGCTGGTGGAATGAGAGCCGTTAAGTATGGAGTTACAAGAGACTATGTGAGAGGTCTTACTGTTGTACTTCCAACAGGAAAGGTTTTGGAAGTTGGAGGAAAGGTAGTTAAAAACAGCTCCGGCTACAGCATAAAGGATTTAATATGCGGCTCCGAAGGAACTTTAGGAATAATAACTAAGGCTGTGCTTAAATTAGTTCCGCTGCCAAAGAAATCAATAAGCTTACTTATACCTTTTCCAAATTTGGAGATGGCTATAAATACTGTGCCAAAGATTATAAAATCAAAAGCAACTCCTACAGCAATAGAATTTATGCAGAGGGAAGTAATACTTGCCGCAGAAGAGTTTTTAGGTAAAAAGTTTCCTGATAATTCCTCAAATGCCTATTTGCTTTTAACTTTTGATGGTAACAGTAAAGAGGAGATTGAAAAAAACTATGAAAATGTGGCTAATATTTGCCTAGAGGAAGGGGCAATTGACGTATATATTACTGATACTGATGAACGGAAAGAAGCAGTATGGTCAGCTAGAGGTGCTTTCCTTGAAGCAGTTAAGGCTACAACAACAGAAATGGATGAATGTGACGTTGTAGTTCCAAGAAATAAAGTTGCAGAATTCGTTAAATATACTGATGAGCTTCAAGAGCAATTTAATATTAGAATAAGAAGCTTTGGACATGCAGGTGATGGAAACTTACATGTATATGTATTAAGAGATGAATTAGGACAAGAAGAGTGGGAAAAGAAACTAAGTGAAGTATTTAAATGTATGTATAAAAAATCCGTTGAATTAAAGGGCTTAGTATCAGGAGAACATGGAATAGGATATGCAAAGAAAACATTTTTATTTAATCAATATGGGGATGACTATATTGAATTGATGAGAAACATTAAGTTAGCCTTTGACCCTAAGAATATATTAAATCCAGATAAGGTATGTCAATAATATTGAATAAGAAACTCAAATCTTCTTGTGAATTGAGATTTGAGTTTCTTATTTATTTGGAATTATATATATGAAAGTATAATTTAGGAGTCATTTTAAAAACTTTAAAAATGTGATATTATTGAAATTAATAATTAAAATTGACTTAAGTTACTACTATAGAATACAGATGTTTAAAAATAATAAGGATAGTTTAAATAAATAGACAAAGGAGAAAATTTCTATGTTGAGCCCTATAAAAAATACCAAAGTGTACGAACAAGTAATGGAGCAGATAAAAGCTATGATAGCGGATGGTACCTTAAAAAAAGGTGATAAACTTCCAACAGAGAGAGAGCTTGTTGAAATGCTTCAAGTAAGCAGGACTTCCGTAAGAGAAGCTATGAGAGCTATGGAAATTATGGGCCTGATAGAGTGCAAGCAAGGTGGGGGAAATTTTGTTCGTGATAACTTTGAAAATAATTTATTTGAGCCATTATCAATAATGTTTATGCTTGAAAAAGGTGATACAAAGGAAATAATAGAATTAAGAAAAATATTAGAAGTTGAGACTGTAGCACTAGCTGCAGCCAGGATAACTGAAGAAGAACTTTTAAGTATAGGGAATATCATTGAAGACTTGAAACATAGTATAAATGAAGAGACTGCAGTAAAAATAGACAAGAGGTTTCACTACGAAATTGCAAAGGCTTCAAAAAACAGTTTGATTATATCAATTCTCAATGCAATTTCCTCACTTATTGATGCGTATATAAAAAATGCTAGAACGAAAATACTTGCAGAGGGAGATAACAAGGTTTTGCTTTCTAGTCAACACGAAAAGGTATATATTGCACTTAAAAAACATGATGCAGCTGAGGCTGCTGAAGCAATGAGACAGCATCTGGATTTTGCAAATAAATATATGTCTAAATAAAATATAGATAGCAATACAAATAGTGCCGTTTTCAATATCTATACTAATGAAGCAGTAGCGCCATCTATATAGCTGGATTTCTAAAATAATATAATATACGTAGATAAAGGAGATTTTACACCTATGAATTTTTATTTTGCACCTATGGAAGGCTTGACTGGATACATTTATAGAAATGCTCATAAAGCTTTTTTTAATAATATAGATAAATATTTTTCGCCTTTTATTTTTCCAAATCAAAGTGATAGATTTACAACCCGAGAATTGAAGGATATATTGCCGGAAAACAATGAAGGTATAGTATTAATTCCTCAACTGCTTACAAATAATGCAAAAGACTTTATACATACTTCTAAGAAGATAAAACAAATGGGATATAATGAAATCAATTTAAATTTGGGATGTCCTTCTGGAACTGTAGTATCGAAAAATAGAGGATCAGGATTTCTTTCAAAAAAAGAAGAACTTAATACATTTTTAGAGGAGATTTTTTCTGAAGCAGTAACAAAAATCTCAATAAAGACTAGAATAGGAAAAGACCAGCCGGAAGAATTTTATGACTTAATCGAAATATATAACAAATATCCTATGGAAGAACTTATCATTCATCCTAGGATTCAAAAGGATTTTTATAAAAATAAACCTAACTTAAAAGTTTTTAAGGATGCATTGAATTTAAGTAAAAATCCTGTCTGTTATAATGGCGACATTGTTACTGTGGAGGATTACAAGAAATTTATCAATGAATTTCAAAGTGTTAAAACTGTAATGATTGGTAGGGGACTATTAGCAAATCCAGGGCTGATTAGCGATATTGAAAACAATATTAAGCTGGATAAAAAATTGTTAAAAGATTTTCATGATAAAGTTTATGAGGGCTATAAAAGTGTGCTTTACGGAGATAGAAATGTACTATTTAAAATGAAGGAATTATGGTTTTATATTATACCTATGTTTACTAATAATACGAAATATGCTAAGAAAATTAAAAAATCGGAAAAATTATATGATTATGATGAAGCAGTCTCAAGTTTGTTCAGAGAACAGGATATCATAGAAAGTTAAAAAATTTTACGTTTTAAATGCCGCCAACTAGTTAAGATGGCGGCATTATTTTTAACCTATTTTAGATGTAAGTTCTTTTAAAGAATTATTACTTTTATCTTCCTTTTGAGCTATAGAAGAAACCCATTTTATTCTCATAATTAAAACTGTAGTAATTATGGCTGCCATGTAGTTGGAGAACAAATTACCCCAAAATACAGAATAAAATCCAAGTATATGCTCAGTTGTCAAAATAAATATATATCTTAAAAGCCATATTCTAAGGAAGCCCATAATAAGGGGGATTCCTGTACGGCCTAAGCCAATGAAAGCACCTTGTTGTACCATGCATATGCCAAAGCCTATTACCGAATAAGTATATATATGTAGGGACTTGTTTGCAATTTCAAGAACATTAGGTTCGCTAGTGAATAACACAGTAAGATGAGAAGACAGCGGTACAACTATAGCAATTAACAGTGCTGCAGTAATAGCACTGACTATACATCCCTGCATACAAGATTTACGAGCTTTATCACCTTGTCCAGCCCCAACATTCATGCTTACCATAGTAGTCACAGAAGAACCAAAGGCAGAAGGAAGTATGAAGCAAACAGAAGTTATGCTGCCGGCAATACCTTGACCAGTTAATACAATAGGGCCATATTTTTCAATTTCATTATTTATAAGAAAGAAGCCCAGGCTGAGCATTAAGCTTGATATTATTGAAGGTATTCCTATTTTAATCAATTTGCTCAAAATTTTAAAATCAAACTTGAAACCCTTTAATATAAGCTTGTCTTCTCCTTTCATAACAAACAGCTCATAGAACATCCAAATACAAATAAGCAGGTTTGAAGCAAAAGAGGACATAACCGAACCAATAAGGCCAAAGTGAAAAACAACAATAAATAGCACATTAAATATTAATTTTAAAATAAGCATAAGCACCATTCTTATAAAGGTGGCTTCAGGTTTTCCATTGGCGTTTTTTATAGAGTTATATATGGATTCAAGAAATAAAAAAGGCAGAACAAAGGAATTTAAAGAAAGGTATAAAAAAACGTCATGAGATATTTGTGAGTCAACTCGGCTAGATATAGGGAATGCTAATAAGTAAAGCAAAGGTGCCATTATTATTCCTAAAAGGAATGCAAAGACCACAACTTGAGTTGAAACATGCTTTGCTTTCTTAAAATCCCCTTTACCATTCATTTGACCAATCATAGCCATTGCAGCAACGCTAAGACCTTGAGAAATAGCAATTGCCATGTTAATAATAGGCCCAGAGTAGGTAATAGCGCCTGCACCTATGGTTCCAACAATATTATTAATAAAGATTCCATCCATTACAGGCATTATGGATTGGACTAGTCCCATCATTAGTGTGGGTACTGAAAGTAGGAAAAGGGTAGGAAGTATTGGACCATTTAATATTAATTCACGTCTTTCTTCAGTATTTTGCCGTAAGAAACTCATATTCATATTTATGTACACCAGCTTTCAGTTAAATAATGCTCATTTAAAAATAAGTTATTTGCTATTAAAATAATCCATTATCTATTATAGACCTAATAATTAATAGCTTCAAATAGACAGAATAGATGAAATTTAGACATATTTAAGGAAAATAGCTACATATAAGCTCTCAATGCTTCAAATTATACAAGAAGAAGTTTAGAAGTATAAATGTACAATATTTGCTGATGTTAAAAAATCCACTCCAAGTTCATTCCCATTTGGAGTGGATTCTCATAGTTATGAGACTGTGTATATTTGATTAACTTGCACTTTTAGGCTTTCCTTACTATAAATTTCATAACTGGGTGGTCAAGACTTCCAGCTACATACTAGTTCCTCAAGAATATCAATCAAAATAAATAAAGTAAAGCCTAGAAGGCTTAATATCACTATTCCTGCATACATTTCAATATAGTCAATTCTGCTCCAAGCATCTAGTATATAATAGCCTATACCATACTGAGTTCCGTATCCTTCAGTGAAAAATAGTATAGAAAGAGCAGTTCCTATTGATAGTCTTAAGCTAGTAAGTAATTCTGGTAAAATAGAAGGTAATGTTATATGTGCGAATATCTGAAGCTTTGAAGCACCCAGACTTCTTAAAGGATTGTAGGTTTCTGATGAAATGTTCATTACCGAATCTCTTACAGCCACTATAATTTGAAACACAAGTATTAACACAATAACTATAATTTTTGATGTATCTCCTAGTCCAAATAACAGCATTACCACTGGCAGCAGTGCCGTCTTTGGAATAGGATAAGTAAAATAAACCAGCGGATTTAAAATTTTATTCCAAGTGTTAGAATAGGCCATAATAAGGCCAATAAATATTCCTATAATTAGAGATATACTAAGTCCAGCTGCTACTCTGTATAGGCTAACTAACACATGGATGTAAATTTTCTCACTAAATATATTTCCCATATTTAAATATATGTCTGTTGGCTTTGGTAGTACACGCATGTTAATTGTTATTGCCAATAGGTACCATAAAATATTGAATATTACAAAGCCCTGAATAAATATCTTGATTTTCTTTAATGCCTTCATATTTTCCATCCCTTTTTTATAATAGTTCTAAGCAGTGAAGATAATTTCAAGTATTCTTCATTTTCTCTTAAATTTTCAGTGTTGAACAAAGGGTTATCAATTATTTTAATTATGTTTCCAGGACAGTGTGACATTATAGCAATTTTTTTTCCTATATATATAGCTTCTTCAATGCTATGAGTAACAAATAATGTAGTAGTTTTATATTGATTCCACATATTCATAAAAAGCTCTTGAGCTTCTTCTCTTGTAATAGCATCTAAAGCAGAAAAAGGCTCGTCCATTAAAAGTAAATCAGAATTCATTATAAAGGCTCTGGCTATAGCGACTCTTTGCTTTTGTCCGCCGCTTAACTCATTAGGAAATCTATCCTTTAATGAATAAATATCTAATTTTTTTTGAATATAATCAATTCTTTCACTAGTTGAACTATCTATAACTTTTCCTTTTATTTTAAGTGAGAGTGTACAGTTTTTTTGAACATTTTTCCACGGAAGCAATCCAAAGTTTTGAGGTATTAATCCGATATTGTGCGTTTTGGGGTTTAAGTCTTCATTATTAAGCTTTACATCACCGCCGTAATCTTTTATTATGCCGCTTAGTACATTAAGTAAAGTAGATTTGCCGCATCCAGAGGGACCTATAACTGCATATATATCCCCAGTGGCAATTTTCATACTTATAGGTCCAAGGGCATTTACCAACTTCTTATCAGATTTATAACTTACTGTAAGATTATTTATATCCAGCATATGATGCCTCCAACGTTACTTAATTCCTATATCATTCATTAAAGTATTAGTGTTAAGAGTCTTTTTAATGAGTCCATTTTTTGTTGTCCAATCTACAACAGACTTAACGTCAGTTTCTTGTGGAAGAGCATTTTTTCTAAACTTGGGTAAATTAAGTTTGCCCTTCATATCAGCAGGATAACCAACGGTTTTTATAATGATATCCTCATATTCTGAGATTGGTGTATTGTTTATGTAATCTACAGCTTCATTGTAGGCTTTATAAAATGCTTTTATTTCAGTGCTCTTTGAATCTATTGCTTTTTGAGTAAAAGCTGTTACTGAAGAATATATATTAAGATTGCCTGCACTTCCTAGAAGTACTCCTCCATCCTTTATAGCAAGGGATGCAAAGGGTTCAGGAAGCAGTGCTGCATCTACATTATTATTTCTTAACATTTCAAGTCTAGTAGGTATAGCAGGAACTATAGATTTTTTTACATCTTTAGGATTAAGAGAATTTTTCTCTAATATTTTATCAAGAGAGTATTCAATAGAAGTCTTTTCTGAAATTGCTACACTCTTACCCTTAATATCATTTACTGATTTTATTCCTGATTTTGAATTTGCTATAAGCATAAAATCCCCATCAGTGATTCCAGTTATTTTTACATCAAAATCCGCATTTTGATAAAGAGAAATAGCTATTTCATCACAAATAACTCCATCTAGATTTCCAGTTTGAAAAGCTGCGTCTCTATCTTTTGAATTTTTAAATGGTTGAAAATTAACATCTATACCTTGTTTTTTAAAGAATCCTTTCTCGTTTGCAATTACAATTGGTATTGCATCTACAGAAGATATTGCTCCAAAATTCAATTTTTGTTTTGCTGCGGTGGTAGAAGCCGTTTCTTTCACAGGTGAGCATGCAGATAATGTTAGAATTAGTGTACAAGTAGTTACAATAGATAATATTTTTTTAAGTTTAATCATTTTGGTCCTCCCATTTTTTAAATAATATGTTTTCTATAGAAAGAGAATCTAATATCTTTCCTACTACAAAGTTAATTAAATCTTCCATACTTTCTGGTTTATGATAAAATCCAGGCATAGCAGGAAGTATACTTACACCAAGCTTTGAAAGCTTTAGCATATTTTCAAGATGAATTGCATTCAGAGGTGTTTCTCTAGGAACGAGGATTAGTTTCCTATTTTCTTTTAAGGCAACATCAGCCGCTCTACATAATAAATTTTTTGCTAAGCCATTACTTATTTCAGCTAGAGTTCCCATAGAGCAAGGAACTACAACCATAGCATCAAATTTATAGGAACCACTGGCAACTCCCGAAAATAGATCATTTATATCTTCGAGCTTGACATGATTATAAGTTTCTTTTAAAATTCTTACCCACTCATCAATGTTTACATTAGTTTCAAATTTCATTACTTTTTTACCGTTGTCAGTACATACAATATGTACGAAAATATCTTTTTTTAAAAGTTCTTGAATTAATCTTATTGCATAAATACTTCCGCTGGCTCCAGTAATTCCAATAATTATTTTTTTCATATTTAATCTCCTTTGGATTATAAATGTAGCTTTTTATATTAGTGCATCAATAACTCCACATACTAAAAATACTATACTAATAATTTGATTAATACCATAGGAGGCTATTTTTACATTGGTTAAATTATGTGGCGAAACCATCTTATGTTCAGCAACGAATAAAATGGATATGATTGAAAGTCCAATGTAATAGATAATTCCTAACTGGCTGCTTAAAATTCCTACTATAATTAATAATATTAGAGTTATGCCATGAAATAGAGTAGAAATATACAGGGCATTTCTCACTCCGAATCTTGCTGGTATTGAGTGTATTCCATTAGCTGTATCAAAGTCATAATCCTGTGCGCCGTATATTATATCGAAGCCTGCAACCCAAAGGGTGTTAGCAGCCCCAATAAAAAGAGGCAGCCAAGTTATCTTCCCAGTAACTGCTAGCCAAGCTCCTACTGGAGCTGCAGCTGAAGTTATACCTAAAACCAGATGGCAGGCCCAGGTAAATCTTTTGGTATAGGAATAAATAACCATTAAGAATAATGCTATAGGTGATAAAATTAAGCATAATGGATTCAGCATTGCTGCAGCAACAACCATTATTAAAAAGCATATTATTACAAATGCTAATACTTCTTTCTTTTTTAGCAAACCTTGAGGTAGCTGCCTTGAAGCAGTTCGCGGATTTTTAGCATCTATTTCAGCATCGATAACTCTATTGATGGCATTTGCTCCAGTTCTTGCCCCCAAAAAGGCAATTAATATCCAAAATATCGTATAAGGAGAAGGAAGTCCATTACTGGCAAGAAGCATTGAAATAAGTGCAAAGGATAAGGAGAAAATAGTATGCGAAAACATAACTAATACTCCATAATCATGAAGCTTTTCTATTGCTTTATTCAATATCATATTCAGCCCATCTCCTTGAAACAAGATCTTTAATATCCTCTGTCATTTCAATATCATCAGGCCATTCTCTTGTATGACCCTCACTAATCCACTTTTTAGTAGCATCTATACCCATTCTATATCCGTAATGTGGAAGGTCAGATGCATGATCAAGAGCGTCTAAAGGTCCTTCAGAAATAACTATATCTTTTTTAGCATCTATATTATTAAAGACCTTCCATGCTACAGTAGATATATCTTTAGGATCTATATTTTCATCAACAACAATTATCATTTTTGTATACATCATCTGTCCGATTCCCCATAGGGAGTTCATTATTTTCTTGGCATGTCCAGGATAACGCTTTTTTATAGAAACAATAACGCAGTTATGAAAAACTCCTTCAAGTGGAAAATTAAAATCAACTATTTCTGGATATTGCATTTTAAGTAATGGTAAGAAAATTCTTTCTGTGGCCTTACCCATATAACAGTCCTCCATAGGTGGCTTACCTACTACAGTGGCTGGGTACACAGGATTCTTTTTATGAGTAATACAGGTTACATGAAATACTGGATAATAATCTGCAAGAGAATAATATCCAGTGTGGTCTCCAAATGGACCTTCAAGCCTTAAATCTTCATTAACATCTACATAGCCTTCTATAATAAATTCCGCATCGGCAGGTACGTATATGTCATTAGTTATAGACTTAACAAGCTTCACTGGAGCCTTTCTTAAAAATCCTGCGAACATCATTTCATCGATATTTTTTGGCAGTGGAGCGGTAGCAGAATATGTAATTGCAGGATCACAGCCAAGAGCTACTGATACAGGCATCTTACCGCCTAAGGTTTTATATTTTTCATAAATCTCTCGACCATCTTTATGTAAATGCCAATGCATGCCGGTTGAATTTTTATCATATACTTGAAGTCTATACATACCCATGTTCTGAATTCCACTTTCAGGGTCTTTAGTTATAACAAGAGGTAGTGTTATAAAGCGTCCACCATCTCCAGGCCAGCACTTCAATATGGGAAGCTTTGATAAATCAGGATTATCCTCAATGATCTCTTGGCAAGCACCTTTAGTTGGTAACTTTATGGGGAATATAGTTGCCATTCTTGTAAGTCTTGGAAGAGATTTAATTTTCTTCATCAGCCCAAGATAATTTGACATATCTATAAATTCTTCTATGTCATTACCAATGTCATCTAGGTTTTCAACACCTAAGGACATGCTCATTCTCTCATAAGTCCCCATAGCGTTTATAAGTACTGGGTATGGGGAATTTTTTACATTTTCAAATAAAAGGGCGGGGCCATATTGCTTTGAGACTCTATCAGTTATTTCAGTAATTTCTAATTCAGAATCTACTTCTGTGTGCACCCTCTTGAGTAGGCCTTTTTCGTCTAAATGCTTAATGAAATCTTGTAAATCTTTATAAGCCATATATTTTCTCCTTTTGTAAAATATTAATTGCTACATTTTAATTTTTATAAATAATCTATCCCATATAATACTACAATAAAATAAGAGAATACTACAAGTAGAATGGAAAAGTTTGTAGTATTCAGAAGATTAATTGTAATCATATTTTAAGCAATTTGTAATGTATTTGTCACAACTTACCATTAACTGGGGATTATAATGAAAATAAATAAACTGTTATGGGCAGGGATGATCAATGAAAAAAATTATATTTATTTTTCTTTCCTTAATATTTATGAGCGGATGTAGTGCTAAAGATTTAACGGATGCTTCCACCGTAAACGTTATAGCGGACTCGCAGCAGGAGGCTGTGTCCTTTGAAAGGGGGATTGTCTATAGCAATACCACCTATGGTTTTACATTTGAGCTTCCGGAGAGCTGGAAAGGTTATTCAATAGTAACTGATAGGTGGGAGGGGAGAGCAATAACAGATAGCGGTCAGGCTGTGGTAGAGACAGGGCCTCAACTTTCCATAAGGCATCCACTATGGTCTTCTAAGCAGAAGAGACAAGATATACCTATTATGATATTTACCAGCAAACAATGGAAGGAACTTCAGGATGAAAAGTTTACTGTTTCGGCTGCACCAATAGGCCCAAGATTATTAGGCAGAAATGATAAATACTTTTTTGCACTTCCACCACGGTATAATTTTACCTTTCTAAAAGGCTATGAAGAGGTGGGAGATATATTAAATAGCAATCCACTTAACACTTTGAAAAGCTAACAATAAGAGGTCTTTACTTTCATTTTACCTATATTTCTATTCCATATTGACACACAAACGTGTGTTCGTATATAATTAACCTATATAAAATTCATGGAAGGTGGAATAATGAAAGTGCTAGCAATGCCAATAGATATGGTATGTTGGTTTGAAAAAACAGGTATACCTCATCCAGTAAGATTTAAAGTTACAAGAGAAGATGAAAGTGAGGTTGTAATAAAGGTAGATAAAGTAATTGCTGTTGATAAGGAAAGGTTGGCAGGCAACGATATGCTGATATTTAGATGCCAAAGCGCAATAAACAATACAAGCAAAGCATTTGAGCTTAAGTATGAGCTCAGAACTTGTAAGTGGATTTTATATAAGATGTGATTTAAATGTTTATTCAACCCACGAAAATTCACAAAATGAACTTTCATGGGTTGTTTTAATGAAGCTGTTTTTTCTAAGTCTCCAATAATAGTAGGGCTTATTCTAATTTATATAGCTACTGCATTTGTGTAAAATCAATCAATCCTAAGCTTCTTAATGCGCAAAGCACTTGCACAGCCACAAATGATGATAATAACCAAAAGAGGCAGTAGAAGATTAAAATTCATGTTAGCTTCTTTCATCATTTCAAAGCCCCATGTTGCTGGGAATATTTTACCAAAAGCTGCAAGTTGCTTTGGCAGAATTTTAGTAGGAAACATTATGCCAGAAAGCATAAGCGACGGTAGAAATATGAACTGTGACACCATTGTAAGTTTTGATGTAGCTTTAATTGTAAGCCCCAAAATGGCTCCAATGCTTAAACTGGTAACAATAAAAATAGCTAACATGATAAAATACATAGCTGAGTTTTTGGGAACAGCTGCATGAAAGGCAGCAGGTGCAACAAAATATATTATAGTACTCATTATAAAGAGATGTACAAAAGCAGAAATAAAATTGTTTATAATTGGGATGCTCAAAGGAATGCGGCCAACTTGATATGACTTTTTTAGTTCACTTCCGTAAGTCTCTGATATAGGAATTGGCGATCCTAAAATTGCCCCCATTGTAACACCAAAAATAGACATAGATTGTATTAGTGTACTCTTGGTGTCAGGTGTTATTGATGTAAATATTCCACCCATAAAACCGAAGAATATAAGCGGCACCACGTAGTAAGTGAGCAGAATACCTTTATTTCTTAAATCAAGCTTCCATTGAAGCAATATACCATATAGAAATGCTTCCATTATTTAACCCCCTTTGCAATACCCAAAAAGCTTTCTTCTAAAGATTGATGTAAAATAATGATATCAATTACAGGATTGGATGAACCTTTAAGGAAGTCTAATATTTCCATTAAACCATCACTGACATTAGTAGTTACATAGGTGTAATAATTATTTTCAGTTTCAACATATGTGGAATGGAAAAAATCAGCCTTTATCAAGGGATTACAGGTTTTGATTTGCAGTTTGATAAGTGGTTGTATCTGTTTAGTAAGCTCTTCTACAGTGCCGATAAAAGCTATTTTACCGTCCTTTAATATAGCTAACCTGTCGCATAAGCTTTCTATTTCAGCCATATCATGACTTGATAGAACGATTGTTTTGCCGTTGTTTTTAAATCTTCTGATTTGCTCATGGAGTGCTGCACGACCCTCTACGTCAAGCCCAGCGGTGGGTTCATCAAGAAAGATAATATCAGGGTCACCTATTAGTCCAAGCGCAAGATGCAACCGTCTTTTTTGACCTGTAGACAATTGACAATACTGCTTGTTTTTTATTTCCGATAATCCAAGACTTTCAAAAAGGGATAGGTCTATAGTTGACTTATTCCATTTAGAAAATAGCGTAAATGCTTCAATTACTTTTATATTAGCAGGCAGGGAAGATGACTGAAGTTGTACACCAAAATCTCCATTAATTGAAATTTCACCTCCATCATATTTCCTAATACCCTCGATACATTCCAATGTAGTGGTTTTACCCGCACCATTTGTACCTAAAAGTGCAAAAACTTCACCTTTTTTTACATCAAAAGATATTCCTTTAATAGCTGTATTCTGTCCATAGCTTTTAATTAAATTTTCAATCTTTATAGCTAATGTCATTATACTTTTCCTCCCTAAATGGATTTTGTATATTATTAGTTTTCCAATATATATTCAGTGCTTTTCCAATAAACTCATCTACTATTTGTTGCTTTTTCTGCATTTCCTCACTCCATTCCTGTTGAGTTTTATTAAACTTCATAAGCTCTGGAAGTATACTCATATCCCCACCTGTGAAATCCATTATGAACGACCACCATTGTTTTGCAAGTTCTTGTCCTTTGTTACTTTCGGGAGTTATCTTTTGTTCATTAAACATTACTATATCATCACTCATGCTTTTCCATTTTTCAAAAAGTGCAACACCTAAGTTAGGCTGCTCTGAGAACCTTTGTTTAATATGAGTCATAAGAGTGTCATCAAAAAATTTCACAACCCAATAGCCTTCGTTTTTTTGTCTAATTAGTGTAACAATATCAGCATATTTATTAAAATCTACTTCATGAATAAGTGATACCTCGTCTCTCAAGGATTGCACTGCAGCTACAGCTTCTTTTAATTTTTCAATTTGAGATTTCAATGCCTGTTCCTGAGAATTCAGTGTTTTTACAACATCATCAGGGTTATCTAGAGAAATTAGCTTATGCTTGATATCTTCCAAAGAAAAGCCTAAATATTTAAAAGATAATATTTGATGAAGCTTTACCATATCTTTTTTCGTATAAAGACGCCTTCCTCCCTCGCTTTTGAAAGATGGTGTAAGTAAGCCTTCTTTGTCATAATATTGCAGGGTACGTACGGATACGTTCATTAGCTTTGCTAGCTCGCCTACTGTTAATAAATCTTTGTTTTTCATTTTCTTTGCCTCCATACTCACATTATATAATATGACGTAACGTCACAAGCAAGGGTAAAAACAACTTATTTCGTTTTAGTAACATAAAATTATCTGAATAATTTAAAGAGGCTGCTGCACAATTATATTAAGTGTAGTAGCCTCATCTAGTGTAATTTTTATAATACTTTTTTTAAAATTTAAACTTATTTTCTCCTAAGATATATATAATTTGTTTTGAACAAATATTCCATGATAATATATACATTACCAATTATTGAAATATGTTGCAATAAACATTAAGATATTTATAGAAATATTAAAAAATTATAGTATGATAAAATGATAGTGGAAGCAGTAGTGCCAAAATACTAATTTATGGAGGTAAATTATGAAGACTTTATTATTTTTAGCTAAAGGTGTTGAAACTATGGAGCTTAGTGTGTTTGTAGATGTATTAGGATGGGCTAGAAATGACTATGGATATAATACGGAAGTTGTGACCTGTGGATTTAATAAAGAGGTCGTTAGTACATTTAACATACCTATTAGAGTAGATAAAGTAATAGATGAAATTAATGTAGATGATTATGATGCTCTTGCTATACCAGGTGGCTTTGAGGAGTTTGGATTTTATGAAGAAGCCTATGATGAAAAATTCTTAAAATTAATAAGACAATTTGATTCTAAAAGTAAAATAATAGCATCTATTTGTGTAGGTGCATTGCCAGTAGGTAAAAGCGGAGTTCTAAAAAATAGAAAAGCTACAACTTACCATTTGAAAGATGGATGCAGGCAAAAGCAATTAAATACCTTTGGTGTTAATGTGATAAATGAACCTATAGTAGTTGATAGAAATATTATTACATCCTATTGTCCAGAAACAGCTCCAGAGGTTGCATTTAAGCTTTTAGAAATGTTAACTTCAAAAGAAAAAATGGAAGCAGTTAAAGTTGCTATGGGTTTTAAATTATAAAAATTGAGTTTAAAAAACAAACATTTTCTGTACAGGAATAGTTGCGACATGAATTTGAATATCAGATATACTCTTTGTAGAAAGGAGGATTTCATATGGATTGGCTAAAAAGAATGAACAGTGCGCTAGATTATGTTGAGAGCAATCTAGCAAATGAAATTGATATGAAAGTGGTAGCTCAAAAAGCCTGCTGCTCATCTTACAATTTTCAAAAGATGTTTTCATTTATAACTGAAATATCTATTGCTGAATATGTAAGGCGAAGAAGGCTAACTCTAGCTGCATTTGAAATTCAAAATAGTGATATTAAGATAATAGATGTTGCACTGAAATATGGTTATGAGTCACCTGTTTCATTTACTAGAGCATTTCAAGCATTGCATGGTATAGTACCATCCTTAGCGCGCGAGGGTGGTGTTGTGCTTAAGGCCTATCCACGAATATCCTTTCAAATTTCTATAAAAGGAGAAAGTGAGATGGAATACAGAATCGAAACAAAACAAGCATTTGATATCTTTGGAATTGAGATCATTGGGTCTTTAATAGGAGATGAAAGTTATAAAAATCCTGGCCAACTTTGGCGAGAATGTCAGAAAGATGGAATGTATGATGAGCTATTTGAAAACTCAGGTGATTTACCATCCTTTATCTCACAGGATTTATGCAAGATCCATGGTGCAGCAAACTATAGAAAAACAGAAGAGAATACCTTCCCCTATATTCTTTGCTCTTTTGTAAGTAAAAATAGTAATACGGAAGGCTATAAAATTGTTCATATACCAGAACAAACCTATGCTATCTTTCCTTCAAAATCATTTAAATGGGATGAAATCAGTACAGTTCGATGTTCTTTGGAAAAAAGATTTTATAGTGAATGGCTGCCAACTTCAAACTATGAAAAGGTCGATGGTGCGGAATTTGAAATCTATGGTGGAAATACTGAATATGGATATATTGAATTGTGGTATCCAGTAGTGAAAAAATAATGTAGTCATGGCCGCCCTGAAAAAGGGTGGTTATGGCTTTTTGATTTTTATAAGTTACTTCTGCTGTTTATGTAAGACAAAGATATGATGTTGTGCAAAAGTTTGTAAATTGTAAGAGGAAATTATTGGTGTTTATAGAATTATTGTATTGTTAATGATAAAGCCTTAGGGTAAAAGATATAATACTGTTTATTGTAAGCAATGTTAAAAAAGCTTGCTTTTTAACAAAGATAAATAAGAAGGCAACAGTACATTCTTTTGGAACCCATCTTCTTGAGGGGGGCACTGATTTAAGATTTATATAGGAACTATTAGGCCATTTCAGTTCTAAAATAACTGAAGCATGGAGGAATTACAGTGGATGAAATTGAAATAAAAAAGCTAAACAATAACGAAGAAACTAAGAAATATAAAATTAACATAAATAATAAAAAGAAAGGGCTGAGAATCTATGGGGATATTTGATATATTTAAAAAAAAGAAGCCAAGTTTAAAAAGTGATATCGTGAGGGCATACGAATGGATTTCCACAGCATTAAAAAGTTCTGGTTATAATGCTGACTTTTCAATTGAAAGTTTAAGAGAGATTGATAGATTTTTTGATGAACATACTGAGAATGGGCAAGCAAAGGTTGGAGGGTTATTAGCTGAAAGCCTTGGAATGAGATTATTTGCATTAGGTTCTTATGTTGGAGAAGTTTTAAGACGTCAATACGGAGGAGAATGGAAAACTGATGATAATGATCCCAAAGGTGAAATTAACATTGCAGTGAATCTTGGAAATGGCACCGTAGTTTGGCCTGTTCAGAGAGTAATGAAGAGATTCGAAAATGGTAGCGAAGATGGAATTTATGTATATGGGATAGCATGTAAATAAATTGTTAGTATTATAAATAAAATAAGATATTTTTGTAGGTCGATATAAATAGAAATAAATTGAGGGGGATTTGTTTTGAGCAGATTAATTCGTTATGCTAATTTGGAAGATTCAGAGGTTTTAGGTAAAATTCACTCTGAATCACTACAATCAGCGTTTAAAAATGTTATTCCAGATTATGTTTTAAATGTTGATTTTAGTGTTGAAAGAAGGGTAGCACGTTTTAAAAGGGAATTATTAGAGGGTTCGCCTAGGACCGCTGTTATTTTTGAAGGAAACGAACCAGTAGGTTTAATATCATTTGGAAAATGTAGATATGGTGATAATGATAAATCATGGATAGAGATTTGGAGAGTTTATTTTATACCAAAATTCTGGGGAAGTGGAATTGCTAAAGAATTGATGGAGTGGGGAATAAATGAAATACTAAAAGAAAACTTCACCAATATAGAACTTTGGGTATTAGAAGAAAATATACGTGCTAGAAAGTTTTATGAGAAGATGGGTTTTACGCATGACAATACTGTACAAATAATTGATATGGGTAAAGAGCTAAGAGAACTGCGTTATATTAAGCTATGGTAGCAATATAGCTAATTCACACTCTTCTTATACGACATAACTAATTTAAAGTAAATTAGAATAGACTTTATTTAGAGAGATAAGTTTATTAAAGATTGCTATAATCAGTTAAAGCCAAATGGATATATGATTTTTACTAATATTTCAAAAGAAGCTCCAATGTTTGGAAAGGGTAAACAACTGGATAAAGACTATTTTGAGGTAATGGAAGGATTAAAAATGTTTTTTTATGATTCTGATTCGATAAAACAAGAATTTGGCAAGTATGGATTGATAGAAATTTCTGAAGTTATTGAGTCACATAAGAATAATGAAAATAAACCTCCATTTAAATTTTTAATGGTAAAATGTCATAAAGAACTATAATTACAATTAAATGAAAAATCAAAAATAATAAATTATTAATTGATAAGGCTTATGTGTATTCATAAAGATTTTCAATTGCGTGCTTTAATTATAAATAACAAGTAGATATTGGTAACGAATTAATACATCTGGACAAAATTAAGAAAAGTGGGAGAAAGACATATGATAAAAGAAGTAAATAAAGAAGAGTTATATCGACCTAATCTAAAAATAGAAACTCAGCATTTTATAATTATTTACGGCGAAATGGATAAAGCTTGTATAGATAAGGTGTCAGCTGTTCTCGAAGGTAATTACAGTGAAGTTACAAATAAATTAAAGCAACAGCTTGAAGAAAAGTTAACTGTTGAGATATATACAGATCTTAACCAATTACATATTGCATTAGGTTTTCCAGATGCACCAGATTGGGTAAGAGGAGGGCTAGGGGTTGGTAAAATTGTTATTGCATCACCACTAAATCCACCTCCAGGGTCAGGATTTGACAACGTGGTAAATACTGCTGTTCATGAATTTGTACATATTATAATAAAGAAAATAAATTCGAATATTCCTAGGTGGTTGGATGAGGGCGTCGCTTCTTATGAAGCAAAAGACAATAATGAAATGTGGATAGCAAATACAATTGTAAAAGGTTTGGAAAATAATACACTACCAACATTTGATGACCTAGATACAAGAGAGGATTTTCAAGCATTTTTTAGGAAAGACGGTTATCAATACTCATATACTATAGTAGAATCAATAGTTAATGTATTTGGCTATGATAAGTTATACAGCTTAATAAAGTCACCTAAAAATATTGTAGACATTTTTGGAATAACAGAAAATGAATTACAAAATAAGTGGATTGAATATATTAAGGATAACTACATGGTAAATAAATTATAAATTTCTGTCTTTCGCTTAATGCTTTTAATATGGCATTTAACTTTTAACTTTTCATTTAGTTTACAGGTTTAGCTGGGGGGGATACACTCATGAATATTAAAAAACTTATTCCAAATTCTAATATCAGGAATTGGGTAGGACCTTTTAACGATGACGAGTATTATTATGATTTAGGAAAATCCCAAGCAGAAAAAATCATTCAATGGCTATCAGTAAAGCCTGAGCATAAGATTTTAGATATTGGATGCGGTTGTGGAAGAATAGCAATACACTTCTTAAATTATTTGAATGAAGAAGGCAGCTACATTGGAATTGATAGCAACAAGGAGTTGCTTTCTTATTGTAAGGATAATATAACAGTACTAAGGCGGAATTTTCAATTTCAATATGTAGATGTATATAATAGAGCATATTCACCACAAGGAAAAATAAATACTCAAGATTTTGTTTTTCCCATAGAGGATGAATCTATGGACATTGTAATTCTGTGGTCAGTATTTACACATATGTACTTAACTGATATAGATTCATATTTAAAAGAGATACATAGAGTATTAAAAAAAGGTGGACTTGTTTTGGCTTCCTTGAATTTAAATAATTCATTTACTAAACAGCAAATAGAGACAAAAAAATCTCATTTAGATATAAAATATTTTATTGCTGATGGATTATTTAGTTTGGATACTGATACTCCAGAAAGTGGATTTGCTCATGATGAAGATAAAGTAAAAGAGCTTTATTGGAAGTATGGATTTTTAATAAAAGAAATAAAGTATGGTATTTGGTCTTCGAAAGAATTAACAGGAGAGTTTCATGATACAATAATTGCACAAAAGTTGACAACAAAATCATGCGATTAATTAAACGTAGTAGTGATAAACGAACTTCTAATTCTTAATAACCATACATTATAAAATAAATTTAAGATAAATATATTAGAGTTTGTTTAATGTGTAGGAGCAAAAAATTAATATAACATAATGTTACTGTCCGCCTTGTCTGGTGGACTTTTCTTATATAGCATTGTGTAAATATATGGTTTATAATCAATATAAAGGCTAGACTTGGCTTAGAGTCAAAGCTCATTTTAAAATCTAAGATAAAAGCTATCTAAGATTTTAAAATATTAGGGGAAATTCAATTGTTAGTTAAGCAAATTTTAAGATGTTTTATTAATAATAAACGGGGGTAGATTTTATGGGATTAATAGGACAATATATGATGATCAATGATCAAACATTTGGGAGTTTAGTCAATATAGAAAATGATGATTTGATTGAGATAATTGAAGAACTTAGTGAAGATGAGGAAAATGAAGTGTATGATATAGATAAACTTTGGGACGGACTTCACTTTTTCCTTACAGGAATATCAGCATGTCAACCAATAGCAGGAAACAAACTAAGCGAAGCTATTGTTGGGGTTAAGGTATTTAATAACGCTGAAGATGCCGACTTTATAGCCTATACTATGACTGAGGATTTGCATGGAATTGTAGAAGCTTTAATTAATGTAGATGTTGAAAATTTAAGACTAAACTTTGATTTGTCAAAGTTTAGAAAGTCAAAAATTTATCCTAATATTTGGAGAGATAATGAAAAGGAAAGTTTAATTGATGAACTTATGCAAGCATATAAAAATATACTTAATTTCTACACAAGAGCATTAGAAAGAAAAGCTCATGTTGTTATAAGTATATATTAAGTATTTAGAGGGATTGGGGTATTAATAAAAGTATTTGTTGGCATGAATAAAGATTGTTTGACAGGGAGGGTATTCTTGAAGGAGATAATCAAGTGCCCAAACGTTTTTTTAATGCCTATACTGATGAAAATATAAAGAAAGCAGTTTCACAACATTTTGAAATTATCAAATATGAAAATATTGATGTTAAAAAAAGTGCAGTTCATTTGCAATGTATGATACTTAAAAAAAAAGGAGTATATAGCTATTATATATTAGATAAAATCATAAAATAAAGAATGGTAATCTTGTTAAAGATATAGGCTTTAATGGATATTCAACCAAAGAGAAACATGCCATTTATTCATGTTCTAAAAGTATTACTTCAATATTAATTGGAAGGTCTATTCAGCAGGGGTTTATTAAAGATGTTAATCAAAAGGTATTGGACTTTTTTCCTGAGATAACAGTTAAAAAAGAGAACAGAGAACTATACAGTCAGGGACTAGATTTTCTTATTGCAACGGTGTACCACATATACTTCAATTTATTCTAGAAAAAGTTACAGGAGAAGATGTGTTTTCGTATTGTAAGAAAGTAATATTTGATCCTTTAGATATATCAGAAGTTTCATGGGACAAGGATGACAATGGGCTATTAGGGAGTATAGAAATGACACCATTAGATATGGCCAAGATTGGCTATATGTACTTAAATAAAGGTGTGTGGAAATGTGAATAACTCATTCCTGAAAATTGGGTAGCAATATCCACATCTAAACATATAGATACTCCAAACAACTTATACCAAGTAACAAATTTTGGAGCAGGTTATGGATATTTGTGGTGGATTAACTATTTCGGAGGATATCATGCAAATGGATTTGGGGGACAATATATGTTTGTAGTGCCCGAATCAAATTTAATAGTAGTATTTACTGGAGAAGTTTTTGGTGAGGACTTTTTTATGCCACAGTTAGCTATGGAAAGGTATATTATATAGCAATATAGAACCTTGAATATTATGAAATACGAGCAGTTAAAACTAAGAATGGAAAGTTAACTATAAGCATAAAAGATTAAAATATCATATAACAATAAATTATCATACAGCTTGGCTTGAAAATAGAGCCAAGCTATACCTGAGAAGCTAAGAAAGAGTCTTCAAAGCTTCTAGGAGTCGGGAATTAGGAACGTTGTGCGAAATTTTATATATTTTTATTTGATTTTAAGAAGGCTATGTAAAAATTTTTTGAGGTGATGAGATGAAAAATAATGAATACTTATCAAACCAGTGGAAAAAGACATTGTCTTTTATTTTAGCATTAGTTCTATTTATGATTATGGGAGTAATAATCAATCCTTCAATTAGAATACCTGTTATATTTGGTGTTGCATTTGCAGCAGCTATGACATTTTCAGTCAGAAAAAAGGCAAAAATCTAATAGAAAAGTATTTTAAAAATGAGTCCCCTGATAAACTTTTAAATTACTTCGAAAATAGTTTAAATAGAAGCAAGAAACTCCAAGACAAAGAAGTTTGGATTTGCTACAATAAGTCACTTGTTTGTTGCTTCTATGGGGAATTTGATAGGGCAATTGAATTTCTTGGTGAGATAGACTGGAATGATAAAGTTCCATATCTGCAGTCATTAGAAATATCAATTAAAGCTTTGATTTACTATTTAAAAGGGGATAACTATAAGGAGGGATTAAGGTTATCAATTATTGCTCAGAGACTAGGGGAAGTGTCTGGACATTATCCTGGAGTATCTAAGAGTAGGAATTTCTTTGATACTTATATTCAAATAGGAGAATTATTATCAGGAAATTATAGTAGTAAAGTGATTGATAACTTAGAAGAAAAATTTAAAAAAGTGCCTTTGTTTTTAAAGATTTTAATTGCATGGTGTCTATCAAACGTTTATACAAAGATGAATATGGAAGAAAAAGCTATAATTATGAGAGATTATTGTGAAAAAATAGTACCCCACTGTAAACCGTTATTAAGTATTAATTAAAATCAAAACGGTAATATAAAAAACATTGAAGTTGGCTTTAGGTTTAAAATCCTTTCGCTAAGCTAGGTTTGGCTAATATTTAGGTACGTCTTGATTGTGAGATGGTCTATGAAATTTTGTATAATTGAGTTATAACTTAAAGACTTTTAAATTATTTTTTCGTATATGATAGCACAATTAATAAAATCACTAAAGAACTTTTAATCATTATTATAGGAGGGAATTACATGGTAGATAACTCTAATGTTATTAGAAGGAGCAATTAAGATAATGAATTGAGCCTATAACCTCAAGTAACGGTTGGATAGTAGATTATTTTGGAGTCTTATTTTTAAATGCAAGAATAGATTTAGCGTTTGACCCGCAAGAATTTGTGGACAAATCAGAGACATCTGATATTGGTTTATATGCAAAGAACAATCTTGAAAAGGTTAACTGAAATGATAATATCATCAAAGTTCCATCCTTAGAATTTCAAATACAAGTTAATAGAAGAAAAATATATGATAGATTAAAAATGATAGAAGATTATTTAAATAAATGATTTTTTGGTAAATATTAATCATTATAAATACATACTAAGTAGAAGTTTAGGCCTACGGATATAATTTTATTAATAAAATCAAACTCCGCAACAGAGGAAACTTTTTAAATGTCTTTTAATGCTAGAATTTAATTACGGTACAGGGGAGTGATGTATTTGGAAAATATAGATATTCTGCAGAAAACAATTGATTACATTGAAGAAAACCTGAAAGCTGAATTAAATTACGAGGAAATAGCAGGTATGGCTGGTTATTCTACTTACCACTTTTTACATGTTTTTAGCGATGTTGTTGGAATGCCTTTATCTGCATATATTACAAGACGCAGAATCAAACACGCAATATATGATATTTATATGGGGAAAAAGCTAGTTGAAACTGCATTGCTCTATGGATTTGATACACATTCCGGATTTTTTAAAGCTTTTAAGCGTGAGTATGGTTGTTCACCTTCAAAATACATAAAAACCTCAAAGGTTATAAAGCCAGTACCAGTAGATTTAAAACAGGAGGCAAAAATAATGCTTACTCAAATTCAAATAAAACAAATCCTTTCAAATTGGGATGTAGATTCAAAACTAAAAGTGGATAAGGTGTACTTTTACTCAGGGGATGTTAAGGCTTGGAATATAGGGGAGAAGTATGTCTTGACTACTGGAACAAATATCGTAGGCTTTCGAATGCATAGTTTACTGGCTGAATTACTTTCGAAGAAAGGTATCAATATTTCCTGTCCGATGAAAACAAAGGATGGACAGGATTTTTTCCAAAATGAAGATCGTTTTTATGCTTTGCTGAATCGAGTGGAGGGAAGATACTTAGCTCCTGAGGAAAGATATGCTGATGATAGAGAACTAGTTGGTGAAAAGTATGGCAAGGCAATCGGTAAACTTCATTGTGCTCTTAAAGAATTAGATGATAAACTGGAAGTGAATGATAGTAATTTATATGATACAGTAATTAAGTGGGCAATGCCGGAAACAAAGAGAATAATGGAACAGTGGAATTGTCCTTTGCCTGATAGTTTTTTTGAGGAGTATAAAAAAAGTTTTGGGGAAGTGCACCACATGTTACCAAAACAAGTAATACACCGTAATCCTAATCCGACTAATGTATTATTTAATGAGAGAGAGGTAACCGGATTCATTGATTTTAATCTAAGCGAAAAAAATGTGAGAATTTTTGATCCATGCTACTGCGCAACAGGCATATTATCTGAATCTGGCAAAGTATCTGGAGGTTATGAAAAATGGCCTGAGATTCTCAAAGGTATTATCAATGGATACAATAGTATTTGCCCTTTAACTAGTTATGAGAAAGCATCAATACTAAATGTGATTTATTCTATCCAAATGATTTTTATTGCTTGGCTGAATGGCAGGGACGAAGAAAAAGATATTGCAATGGAAAACAGAAAAATGCTAATTTGGATATGGGAGAATTCAGATAAAATAATATTATAAATTGAATTTTAGAAGTGAAAAAAGAGGGGAGAAGTTTGTATGGACACAAAGTATATTATTTCAAATGATGGGGCGAAGATTGCTTATAGTATGATTGGAAAAGGTCCTGCACTATTATTAGTACATGGTGGAGCTGGACGTTATGATAAAAGCTTATGGAATAATACAGGTTGGGTTGAAAGGCTTAAAGATAAATTTCTAATTATAACACCTGATATAAGAGGCTATGGGGAAAGTGATAAATCAGAAGATTCTAACTTTTATTCTATAACTAATATATTAGAGGATTTAAATATTATATTAAAAGAGTGCAAGATAAAAGACTTTTATTATATAGGGTGGTCTTATGGAGCCAATATTGGACTTCAAATGTGTAAAAATAATAAGAATATCAAGAGTGCAATATGTGCTGGTGGGTGTATGGGCGATTATTTTTATAAATATGTTGCTCCAAGATTAAGAAGTACTTATGAAGAATTAAATGAGAGAAAGTCAAGTAATTCATTAGATAAAATTAATCTAGATGGGGATTTCAAGGAGTGGGTACAAACCACAAACCTAGATATACTAATTGCACAGTATAAGGCATGGGAGAATTGGACAGGCGTAAATACAGCTGATATTAATACAAAGCTCGCTATTTACTCAGGAACAAATGATAATAAAGAGCTATTAGAACAATTGCACTACCAGGAGAAGGAATTAATAGAACACAATATTAGAATGAAAATTTTTGAAGAGCTTGACCACTTTGGATTAGTCGGTGAGGTAGATACAGTTATGCCTTGGATATTAGATTTTTTATCAGAATAAATAATATGTAAATATTTCAAGGGTATGGAAAGTGGATTGGTCATAACGGAGGAATGCCGGGAATTGCTACCTACGAAAGGATTCACTTGGAGAGTAAAAGCGCCTTAATTTTAATGTGCAATTTAACTGGCTGCAGTCGAAGTGAAAATAGTAAAGGTTGGAGCAATTTAGTCGATGAATTGATGGAAAAATTAAATTTTAGTGAAAGAAAATAATATGATGAGAATAAGGTTTATGGTAAATTAAGATATTATTTCTATCAATTGCTCGAAAAAACTGATAAAAAACTGGATTCCGTACTTGGCGAAATCCAGTTAAAGAATTTTATCTTTTCCCTGTAGGCAGGAAAAAGTTCATTACTATGAATGCTAGAATTTTGTGTTTTTAGGCAGATCTAGTGTCCCAAATTACACCTATGATTTTATTGCCCAACGTAATTTAGCAGAACGTGCACGGCTATTGACATGACATTCTTCTGCTGATGGACGAATTGGTTCAGGTGCTATTTCGGAATAGACACCTTCACGAAAAAAGTATTGAAAAGATTTTTTAACGCGACGATCTTCTCCTGAGTGAAATGTAAGTATGGCAACACGACCACCCTTAGCAAGGACACTAGGAAGTTTTTCTAAAAATTCATCTAACACTTCAAACTCATTATTCACATCAATGCGCAATGCTTGAAAGGTTCTCTGACAGGATTTTTTAATATCATCCTCTTTGATTTTGGGAACATATTTCAGAGCATCTTTAATGATATTTCTTAGTTGTGTTGTTGTGGTTATATCAATTCCTTTGTTTATGCTAGACAAAATGGCACGAGCGATTACTGCTGCATGAGGCTCATCAGCATTTTCTATCAACATATCCTCTATTTCAAATAGTGTCATTTCTTTTAAAAGATCAGCCGCAGAGATACCCATTTTGGGATTAAGTCTTAAGTCTAATGGTCCTTCTGCCTTAAATGTAAATCCTCTTTCAGGATTGTCTATTTGCATAGAAGAAACACCTAAATCTGCCAATACAAAATTAAATGGCTCTGATTTTGATGTGATTTGATCTATTTGAGAAAAATTCATTTGCTTAATCTCTATAATTTCGGAACCATAACCCAAACGTTCTAAACGATCTTTGGTGCGTGGTAACTCAATAGGATCTACATCAATTGCATACAAACGCCCCTTTTTATCTAAGCATTTAAGCATCTCTAAAGAATGGCCACCATAACCAAGTGTTGCATCTAAACCGATTTGACCTGGAGTAATTTGTAAGAAATCTAGTATTTCTTTAACGCAAATTGAAATATGCATACCTGCAGGGGTATTGCCCTTCTGAATAATCTTTGCAACATCATCAGCATATTTTTCTGGATTCAGTTCCTTGTATTTTTCTTTATAATTTTTAGGGTGAGTGCCTTTATATCGAATACGTCGTTTATGTTTGGGCTCTTTCTCATCTAATATGTTATCTTGGCTCATTCTCTTCCCTCATTTTTGTAATATATTTTTGTATTTTTGTTACAAATTATATATTAGCAGATATAATTTGCTAAAGCAACACCAACAGCCGGCTTCTAATTTTTCAGATATATAGTCACATTGAATAACACATTAAATTGTATTAAAATCATATTGTTTAGGCAGTAACTATTTCGATTATATAATTTGAATTATTAAAGTTTTTAAAATTACGCTATGCTAAAAAATATACTAAATTGTGGGCATACTATATAATGAAATAGGATAAAGAAAACCCCTGCAATTATTAATTAGGAGGCTATTATAATGGCTAAAACCGGGAGTAAGTATAAACTCCAAGAAATTATACCTTTACAAACTATAATAGATAGTATAAATTCTAGTACAAACAATATTCTTTTAGAGATTGGTAGAGCAGTTGCTCCGAGGGAATATGCAGTTAGATTTTATAATGACAAAGAGCAACCTATATTTTATATGAATGAAGAAAGACTTCGATATGCAGTTGAAAAGGCAATCTTTCTAAGTTCATTCAACCACTGGGAACAAGTAATAGATATTCTTTATAAAAATAATGCACTAGAATTAGATGAGGAACAATGTATTCATCTTAATGAAAGGTTATATGGTACTACTAGTAAGGTTATTGACTAAGATAGGGAATATGTTAATAGATTGTATAAATAATAAAGGGGAATTTCATTTTTTGTAGAATCTATTAAAATAAATGGTTAAGATTGGTATGATAAAGGGGGTAAAAATGGAAATGGATAAGAGAATCGCAGTATTGATTGATGCTGACAATGTATCTGATAAATATATTAAGTATATAATTGACGAAATTTCAAATCATGGAACACCTACATATAAAAGAATATATGGGGATTGGACCAAGCCTCAATTAGCTTCGTGGAAGAATGTATTGCTTAATTATTCTATCAGTCCAATCCAGCAATATAGTTATACAACTGGTAAAAATTCAACTGACTCAGCATTGATAATTGATGCCATGGACATACTTTATTCAAATAATGTAGATGGGTTTTGTATTGTGTCTAGTGATAGCGATTTTACTAAATTAGCAGCTAGGCTAAGAGAAGCTGGTATGTATGTTATTGGTATGGGAGAAAAGAAAACTCCTACACCTTTTATATCAGCATGTGAGAAGTTTAAATACCTTGAAGTATTAGCGTCAATGTCCCCAAAACAAACTGAAATTACTGGTGGAAAGGGAGCACAAATACACGAGGAATCAAAAGAAGGAATAGTAAGTTCAAATAAATTAATAGATGCCATTAAAACAATTATAACTGAGATTTCAGATGAAGATGGTTGGGCATTTTTAGGCGAAGTAGGAAGTACTCTTAATAAACGATATCCTGATTTTGATACTAGAAACTATGGTTATACAAAGCTTACACCTTTTGTTGCATCTTTAAAAAATTTTGAGATTAGATCAACAAAAACTAGTAATCCAAGTATAAGTCTTAAATACATTAGAAATAAAGAATAATATCAACTTATAATGAAAAAAGCTCGGCAAATGCCAGGCTTTTTAAAATTTAAAAATTCTTTCACCAATTATCTTAGTTAATGTTGCTCTAATAAGCTTGATATATGAACTTTAATTTGATCCTTCGGTTCACTTAGCAAGTGGATATATGCTGTTTGATTGATTTCATTAACTTTTTCTATATATATTGGGGAGCCATTATAGGTTACATTAACCATCTCTGGAGAAGAAGCGATCTCGCTGGCACGTTCTGTTTTCATAAAAACACCTCCATTTGTTATTTAAACAATTATATTATTTTCATCTAATGATTTTATTATTCTTTAAATATATGTTGTAGTATCTTTTCGATATTATGCTTAAACAGACTTGACCACTTTTAAGTTTCTAATTGTGATATGAACTTTAGAGTTGATAAAAATTGGTATATTAAATAATGTGATAAACTTGGTTAATTATGCGGTGGTTTAATTGTGTATTACAGGTATATAAAGGTATATGTCGTTTTTTGTTGAAAATGCTTGTACAATAACTTAAAATTAAATATATATTTTCATTAACCCATAAGGAGACATGCATATGCTTTCTAAAACTAGATTAACTAAGTATAGTGTAGTAATAAGTGCTCTTATAGCAGGGATTTTCTTTTTATCAGTGGGACAAGTTCCCTCAAAAGTTACGTCAGATTCAAAATCTGATAGCACTGCATCAGATAAGGTTAATATCCCTGTTCCAAAAGCTTTGCCAGCTGATAATTCTAATGAGAATGCTTCTACTGTTCAAGTTAATGCTGATATTTCAAAAGATAAATCACAAGTTGTAGCAGTAAAATCAGAATTAAACAATTATGTACTGAAGGTTATTCATTCCTATGAGGGAAGAAAATACCCTTATCTTTTAAATAGCGATTATAGCCATTATAACGGGGTAACTGAAAATATTATTTATAAAGGTTCTCTTATTGCAAAAGCTAACCCGGATGGGAGTAAATCAAGTCACTGTGTAGGATTGACTTATGAAGTTTTTTTTAAGGCAATGGAAGAGAGAAACAAGGAAGCAGGAATAGCACCAGACAATTTTAATAACATGACTATAAATAATATGAATGATTTTATGTTGACCTGGTATAATGCAAAAGGAACCCCTAAGTCAACTGGGGACCAACTTGCTGGTGCAATTTCTAAATATGGTCTTGGATCTCAAATCAATAGATTGGAAGATGCCAAAGCAGGAGACTTTATTGATTTTAGCAGAACAAAATCAGGACATGCTGCCGTATTTATCAATTGGTTAAAGAATGATAATGGCGATATAGTAGGCTTTAGGTACTGGTCAACTCAAGAGTCCACAAACGGAATTGCCTATAAGGAGGAATACTTTAGTGATAATCCACAAGGAACCTTCAAAGGCACTGTAAATAGAAATCAGCTATATATTGGGAGGGTTGGGCCAATCGCAAATTATAAATCCTTCTAAGTATAAGTTATATATTTTAATTCATAAAAATTCCTCTCATTATATATATAGTTTATTGTCTATATATAATGAGAGGAATTATTTAATATCACCATGTCTTAAAGCGTTTTTCCAGTAGAGCTACTCCTTTATACATAAGAAAAGCAATTGCAGCCAGAATTACAATACTTAGCATAACCATATCTAACTGAGCTATTTGGCCACCAAAAATGATTAAGAATCCAAGTCCTTCCTTTGCAACTAAAAATTCACCCATTATTACTCCCACCCAGGAAAGTCCTACATTTATTTTTAATGTAGATATTATAGTTGGGAGTGATGCAGGTATGATTAGATGATTTAATGTTTGAAGCTTTGAGGCTCCAAAGGTCTTTAGGAGTTTAATCTTGTCTTCATCTACAGATTTAAAACCGTTAAGAATATCTATTATTGTTACAACTATTGAAATTAACAAAGCAACTATGATAATTGCCTTCAGGCCATTACCTACCCAGAATATGATTATTGGAGCAAGAGCAACTTTAGGCAGTGCATTTAAAACAACAAGGTAAGGATCTGATACCTTAGAAGCAAAATCTGACCACCACAGGAGAATAGCAATAAATGTACCTAATATTGTACCTGTGATAAAGCCTACAATGGTTTCAAAACAAGTTATAAATATATTATTAAATAAATTACCTTCAGCATGCAGCATGACAAGTGATTTCCACATTCTTGAGGGGGTACTAGTTAAAAATGGATCAATCCATTTAAAATCTCCAGCTACTTCCCAGAGCACAAAGAATGCAACTAATATAAAAATACGTACAAAGGTAATTTCATGATTTTTCTTTTTTACACTTTTTAAATATCTTCTCTGTTCTTCACTTTCCTTCATCATTCAAATCAAGCTCCTTCCATATTTTATTGAAATAACATCTAAAATTCTCATCATCTCTTCTTTTTAGTGGGGTATTGCTTTCAGCTTTGAAATTTACATCAATGATATTTTTTATTCCAGCAGGTCTTTTAGAAAGAATAATGACTCTATCACTCATTGAAATAGCTTCTGATATATCATGAGTAACCATAATCACCGTTTTTCTTTGACTTTTAATTATTCCGGATATTTCATCACTAACATTAAGCCTGGTTTGATAATCCAATGCAGAAAAGGGTTCGTCCAAAAGTAAAAGCTCAGGTTTTAACGCCAATGTCCTGATTAGAGCAACTCTTTGCCTCATGCCTCCTGAAAGTTCACTGGGGTGGTGGTTTCTAAAATTCCATAGATTATATCTTTTTAATAATTCTTCAATAAGCTCTAAGGAATCTGCATTCATTTTATGCTGAATTTTTAAACCTAGTTTCACATTTTCAAGTACATTGAGCCATTCAAAAAGTTGATCTCTTTGAAACATATAACCTATTTTAGTAGACATATCTTCCATCTTTTCACCATCTAGGTATATTTCACCGCTGGAAGGTTTTAATAAGCCGCAGATAATATTTAATAGAGTTGATTTGCCACAACCTGATGGACCAACTATACTTACAAATTCTCCTTCATATAAAGAAAAGTTTATATCTTTAAGCGCTTCGGTTTCTCCCTTTAAGGAGTGATAATTCATATATATATGTTTAATTTCAACTTTATTGCTATTATTCATAAAATCATCTCCTTTAAATGTAATAACTATATTTCAGTATATGTAAAGAGGCTAATAATGTTAAAAAGTCACAGCCGGTTATACCCAGAAAATTATGGCATAGCCGGCTGAACTTAATTATTTCTTAGTTTCATTAACCACTTTTGTAGCAATACTTGTATTTACAATCTTACTAAAAGCTGGCCTTTCAGGAATTAAAGTCTTGTTATAACCTTCTATAAGGTTCTCAAGTATATTCAAATTTTCTTCTTTTAATATTGGATCATGTGCAAATGCATTAATTGCTCTGTAGTTTTTAGTTACGTTTGTTAAAATGTCAACATCGGTTCCAGGAAAGAAGGATTTGATTTGTCCAGCTACTTCAGCATCACTATGGCTGTCTACCCAAAGCTGCCCTTTGTATATGGCTCTTGTAAATTTTTCAATAACATCTGAATGCTTATCTAAGTATGATTTAGTCGTAAAGTAACAGGTATAAGGCATAGTTCCAACTTCCTTACCTACAGAAGCAACAATATAGCCAGATTTATCCTTTTCAAGCATACTTCCAGATGGCTCAAACAAAGCTGCATAGTCACCTGTTCCTCCCTTAAAGGCTCCTGGAGCTGCTGCAAAAGCAACATTAGTTATTATTTTGATGTTCTTTTCATTGACCAGACCATGCTTTTTTAGAGCATATTCAAGTGCCATTTCTGGTACTCCACCAGGTCTTCCTCCGAGGATAGTTTTACCTTCAAGACTTTCCCAGCTAAAGTTTGTTTCTGACTTTCTTGATACAAGGAATGATCCATCGGTTTGAGTTAATTGAGCAAACAAAATAGGATAGTCATCTCTCTTTTGCACATTAATATAGATTGTCTGTTCAGGACCGCAAAATCCTATATCGGCATTGCCACTCATAACTTCCTGCATAGTTTTATCTGCACCCTGCCCAGTAGTTAGGTCGATTTCAAGACCTTCTTCCTTAAAAAAACCTTGATTCATTGCGGCGTAGAAAGGAGCGTAGAATACTGAACGAGTAACTTCGTTTAACCTTACCTTTGTAGTAGTAGTTTTACTTTGAGAAGAAGGGGTTTTGTTTCCACAGCCAGCTAGAGTAGTAGAAATAAGTAAGAAAACAAGGAATAAAATTGAGACAACTGAAAATTTTCTTTTCATATGAACCTCCATAATTAATTAATATTAATTCATATTATGATGTTCATACTAAAAGTGCCACGGGGCATTTTGTTTACGCATATCAATAAGGCAATAATTAATTATAATCTGAGAACATCTAATTGGATGGAAGAAAAATAATTCTAAACTACTATACAAGATATTATGAATAAATAGAAAAAATAATGTTATTAATAGAATGTGATCTGTTTAATGTGGATTCTACAAGCAAATTGTAAATTCGACCATTTTACCAAATAATTAGTAAAACATGAAGGGTTTTGTTTAGCATATGTCGAATAGTTAGTAAAAAAATATGATTCTTGAGAGGTGCAAATTCTATGATAGTTAGAAATTGTGATATAGACATAGAATCACTGAATATGAAGGACGTTATAAACATTAATTTGCTTCAGACCTTCCAGGACAATTTTGCAGAAAGCATGGATATAGCAAGCATTACAGTAGATAGAAATGGAAGTCCTTTAACTAGCCCAAGTTCTTATACAAGTTTTTGCATTGATTATGTTCATTCAACTCCTATTGGAGATAGCAGATGTGCTGAGTGCCATAAAAAGGCTGGGGAAATAGCTGTTCAAACGGGGAAACCATATATATATACTTGTCATGCGGGATTAATTGATTTTGCTGCACCAATTTTAATAAATGGGCATCAGATTGGTACTATATTAGGTGGACAAGTATTAACAAAAATACCTGATGAAGCAACTTATAGAAAAGTAGCAAGAGAAATACAGGTGAATGAGGATAAGCTTGTTGATTCTGTAAAAAAAATTAAAATAACCACAGAAAAAAATATTAGAGCTGCGGCAGAACTTTTATATATATATGCAAATTCACTTTCTAAAATAGGCTACGAAGAATTAAAGCTCAAAAATAGTTCTAAATTACTAGAGAATGAAGTATCAAGAACAAATCTATTACTAGAGGAATCAAAAAGGGCTAACGAATTAATGACTCAACAATTTTCAATATTATCTCATGAATTAAAAACTCCACTTAATATTATTTTTAGTTCCTTACAGCTATTAGAAAGCTGTTATAAAGCAAGTTCCTTAGTTCCTGAAACTGGAATGTTTTTAAAATACTCCAATATAATGAAGCAGAACTGCTACAGATTGACTAGACTCATAAATAACATAGTAGATATGAACAAAATTGAACTTGGGTTTTCAAGTTTAAATTTAAAAAATAGTAATATAATCGAGGTAATTGAAAATATAACTTTGTCAGTTGTTGAACATGCAAGCTTAAAAAATATTAGTATAGTTTTTGATACTGATGTTGAAGAAAAAATAATCTCCTGTGATTCAGAGAAAATTGAAAGAATTATGCTGAATTTATTATCAAATGCAATTAAGTTTACCGAAGCAGGAGGAAGTGTAATTGTAAGTATATGTGATAAAAATGATTATATACTTATTTCAGTAAAGGATAGCGGCATTGGAATTCCAGAGGATATGCTTGAAAAAATATTTGATACTTTTACACAAGTTGATGGTTCATTAACAAGAAATACTGAAGGCAGCGGGATAGGTTTGTCTATTGTAAAATCCTTTACTGAAATGCATGGCGGTGAAGTTACTGCAAAAAGTCAATTGGGTAAGGGCAGTGATTTCATAATCAAAATGCCAGTTAATAATATTGAGAATGAATCCAATACGGATAATCAAGAAGATAGCAGCTTAAATGATAATGAGGAAAAAGTTAATATGGAATTTTCTGATGTATATTTATAATTAGATGAATTATGAGAATGATTTTGAGAGGGGATAATACAATTGAAATTTTGTGTTTTGATGGGAAGTCCTAGGTTAAAAGGAAATACAGCTGAATTATTAAAGCCTTTTATAGCTGAGCTTGAAGATAAAAAAGCTGAGATTACTTACATATCTTTAGCTACAAAAAACATTTTACCCTGTAAGGGCTGCTATGCTTGCCAGGATGTTAGTGGTGAATATGGTTGTGTACAGCAAGATGATACAGCAGAAATAATAGAAAAAATAGTTGACTGTGATTGCGTTGTTTTGGCAACTCCTATATATTCATGGTATTGCACAGCACCTATGAAGGCTTTACTTGATAGACATTATGGGCTCAATAAGTTTTATGGCAGTGCTAAAGGTTCGCTATGGAAAGGTAAAAAGATAGCAATAGTAGCTACACATGGATATGATGCAGAATATGGTGCGGGTCCTTTTGAAACTGGTATTAGGAGATTATGCCAACATTCTAATTTAGAATATATGGGTATGTATTCTGTTCGAGATGAGGAAAATATAGCATCATTTCAAACTGAGAAGGCAATGAATGGAGCAAGAGTTTTTGCCAGAAAGTTACTTGAAAACGATACTGATGCTTAAAAGAGCTGTAATGACTTAACTAAACTAGAACCCCTCGGAAAAACCGAGGGGTTAATATTAAACATTTATCCTAATTACTAATACTTGGAAACCAAGTTAATAATATATCGTTAGGTATTTTCGTGCCATGCACACTTTCTCCCATTTTAACATTTGGCTTAAGCTTTCCATGATAATCACTTCCACCTGAGGAGTATAGATTGTGCTCACAACAATAGTTAAGCAGATACTTTGTTTTGTCAATGGAATGGAGAGAATGATAGCATTCGATACCATCTAGTGCATTTAGTGAAATTATTGAACTTAGAAATTCATCATGATCATCTACTATATATCCATAAAGATGTGCTAGAAAGGATTTACCACCTGCTTTTTTTATGAGAGCAGCAGCTTCCTGTACTGTTAGATAATCCTTCATCTGATCAAGGAAAAATGGGCTTTCTTTATTATTCACGCAGGTTCTGTAAAATGCATTTAGACTTTCCCATATTTCTTTAGTAAAATATTTTTCATTCTCAGGATATTTTCTAAGATCAGCATGCATTATCTGTGTAGCAAAGTACTTACCATCAATTGATAAATTTTCAGTATATTTTAAGTTAAGATTTCGGCATACTTCCTTCATTTTTCTAAGATAATTATTTTCTCTTTCATAAAACCTTTCATCTGAAACTAACCCCGTTGAACTAATAACCTCAAAATCCAAGCCATAGCCTAAAATTTCTATTGGCTTTCCATTGTGAACAGCAGAAAATTCACAGCCATGAATAAGTTTTCCTTTAAAATAGTTATCAATATTAATATCATTTAGCTTTTTATAAGCACTTATGGAATCATGGTCTGTAATAGAAATATACTCTAATCCTAATTGTTGAGCCTTTATAAGAATATCCATTGGTTCATCTGAACCATCTGAGGTAGTGGTATGTATATGTAAATCTATCATAATAATACAGCTCCTTTTTGTTGTTACATATTTTATTGTAGCTAAATTTATAAAGTCTAGCAATAGGATTTCCTGGAGGCTACATAATAACTATAGTAAAATCCAATAATACTATTGAAAATAAAGATATATATAAGGAGATTATAGAATGAAAAATATTTTAGGTTATTATCTAATGCCCCATCCACCAATAGTAATTCCTGAGGTAGGAAAAGGTGAAGAAAAAAAGATAGATAGAACTTTCAATGCATGTAATGAGATTGGGTTAGAAATAGCTAACCTTAAACCAGAGACTATAGTAATTATAACGCCTCATGGAGCCATGTTCTCAGATGCAATAGCAATTTCAGATGAAGAGAGAATTACTGGAGATTTAAGAAATTTTGGAGTTAGCAGTGTAAAAATGGACTTTGCTATGGACAGGGAGTTTAATGAAAATTTAAATCATATTTGTCAATTAGATGGAATATCCACGGCTACAGTAGGTTCAGCTTTGTTAAAGAAATACGATTACAAATTTCAATTAGATCACGGAGCTATTGTTCCACTATATTTTGTAAATAGGCACTACAATGAATATAAAATAGTTCATATAACCTATTCCTTACTTGGAGAGATGAATTTATATAGATTTGGAATGAATTTAAGGAAGACTGCTGAGAAGCTAGGTAGAAAGATAGTAATAATAGCAAGTGGAGATCTTTCTCACAAGTTAAAGGAGGAAGGACCATATTCCTATTCACCTTATGGAGAAAAATTTGATGCACAGTTCTTAGAATTTCTCCATAATGGAGATGTAAGTTCATTATTTAATATGAATAAAACTATGGTAGAAGAAGCTGCACAGTGTGGGTTAAATTCAGTTTACATTCTCATAGGGGCTATGGAAGGAAAAAATTTTAAAGGGGACCTTTTGTCCTATGAAGGAACTTTTGGTGTGGGCTATGGAGTAATGAAGTTTAAAAGAGGAGAAGAAGACAGTAGTGCTTTAAATTTATTAATAAAATTAAAGAAAGAAAAAACTAAGAAAAAGCTTGATTCTGGGAATCCTTATACAAAACTTGCTAGGGAAAGTTTATATTTCTATTTTAGTCATGGCGGAAGAATGAAAGATATAACTAATTTACCTAATGAGCTTCTAAAAGAAAAGCATGGGGTTTTTGTATCCTTAAAAAAGTTTGGTTCACTTAGAGGATGTATAGGAACCATTGCACCAACTACTAATTCAGTGGGTGAAGAGATAATAAAAAATGCCATAGAAGCAGCTTTAAATGATCCAAGATTCGAAACTGTGAAGGAAGATGAATTAGAGGATATAGACATATCTGTAGATGTTCTTATGGATGCAGTCAAAGCTAGCAGAGAAGAATTAAACCCAAAGATATACGGTGTTATAGTTACAAAGGGTTATAGGAGAGGGCTTTTATTGCCAGATATTGAAGGAGTAAATACTGTGGAGGAACAGTTAAGTATTGCCTGCAGCAAGGCTGGAATTGATGACAATGAGGATTATGAAATAGAAAAGTTTGAAGTTGTAAGGTATAAAGAAGGTGAATAGAATTTGGATTCAAAAATTTTATTTTATGAAAGATTAGAGGATACGGTTAGGTGTAGAGTTTGTCCACATAATTGTTTAATAGATGAAGGAAAGTATGGAATATGTAGAGTTCGAACAGTTAAAAACGGAGAACCTGTTGCTATTAATTATGGGGAAGTTACATCTTTAGCAGTAGATCCTTTAGAGAAAAAGCCTTTATATCACTTTAAACCTTCAAAAGATATATTATCTCTTGGAAGCTTTGGCTGCAATATGACCTGCAGCTTTTGTCAAAACTATGAGATATCTCAGGGTAGACCAACAACTCAGTTTACAAGTATAGAAGAATTAACAAATATAATTCCTAACATAGAAAATAATGTAGGGATTGCTTTCACTTATAATGAGCCAATGATGTGGTATGAATATATGTATGAGGCGGCTAAGAAAATTAAAGAGCACAATAAAGATACATCAATAGTCGTTGTGACTAACGGTTATATAAATGAAGAACCTCTTATGAAGCTTCTGCCTTATGTTGATGCTATGAACATTGATTTGAAAGGTTATACCAATAAGTATTATAAAAAGGTATGCGGTGCTAAGTTAGAGCCAGTACTAGAAACAATAAAAAGATGTAATGATCACTGTCATGTTGAAATAACAACTTTGCTTGTAAGTGATGAAAATGATTCTTTGGAGGAAGTTCATGAAATAGCACAATTTATTGCCAGTGTTAATAAGGATATGCCTCTGCATTTAAGCAGGTATTTTCCTAGATACATGATGAAAAATGAGGAAACAAAAGTAGAAAAAATGCTTTTAGCAAAGGAAGCGGCTAAGAAATACTTAAACTATGTATATATTGGTAACGTTGGCGGGATAGAAAACAATACTTACTGTCCAAATTGTAATGCTACACTTATAAAGAGAACTGGCTACAATACAGAAGTTAATATTAAAGATAATAGATGTTATTCCTGTGGGGAAAAGATTAATATAATAATATGATGAAAAAAGTAGTTTATGGACAAATGGAATATCTTGACATGAATTGAAAGCAGATATTATAATTATAATAATTGATTTTAAATTACTTTTTAAACTGAGCAGGCAATGAACCTAGTTGTAGGTCATAGGGCTGGGTCGTTACAGAACGACAACAGATGAGGTTTAACACATCTGTGGGACAGTGATTTGTTCCACAGATATTTTTTTATAGAATTTAATAATAATAGTTTTTGAAAGTAATATTGAGGGAGGGGAGTGTATGCCTGAATCACATCTAACTAAAAATGCACTGTCTGCAGCTATGAAAAAACTTATGGACAAGTATCCAATGGAAAAAATTAAAATTAGTGATATCGTTGAACAATGTGGTATGAATAGGCAGAGCTTCTACTACCATTTTAAGGACAAGTATGATTTAGTGAATTGGATTTTTTATACTGAATTCATTGAAAGTATCAAAAGCTCTTTGGATAAGCCACCAGGAGAATTAACAGAAGAAATATGCGTTTTTTTTTATGAAAACCGTAACTTTTATAGTAATGCTTTAAAAGTAACAGGACAAAACTCCTTTTCCGATTATTTTGTTGAGGTTTTGCACCCAATAATACATTCACAGCTTGAGGAAATTATTAAAGATGATCCTAACCATGACTTTTATGCAACTTTCTTTGCTGATGCTATTCGGGTTTCAATAACTAGATGGCTGCTTGAAGGTGCTAAAATGCCACCCAAAAAGTTTGCAGAACTATTGAAGATTGCATCCACTGATGTTATCTATAAGTTGGTTAAAGATTCTGAGAAAGCAGAATAATAGTTTAGGAGTAATTAATCCTTGGTATAGTTTTTCAAAATGCTATTTAGTGATTGTGTTCTGAGGTTTATACCTTTATCTAATGTATCTTCTAATGAAAATTCTATGGATCCATTACTTTTAATTGCCATGAAACCTTCTTTTGTTGAGATCATTCGAGAAATAGCCGCATAATCTTCATAAAAATCGAAAATAAAAAATGGGTATTTAATTGCGCTTTTTGATGTTTGTATAAACTTTGAAAAGCGCTCTTTATTTTCAGTTTCATTTAGACCATGTTTAATATAAAAAGCAAAAGCACAATGTAGAAATTCAACTTGTTTTAGATATTCGTCGCTAATTAAATATTCAAAATTGAAGTCGCTACACATATTGTAAATACCATATAGGCATTTGTTCTTAATTAAGATATCTGCTGCATTTCTACAAATTATATAGTTTTGGATATCCATAGCTAACATAGGTACAATATTTCCAGCATTAATCAGTACCTTTGCAATTCCATCCGTAAGCAAGTCAGGTTTAAAAAAAATAAAATAGCTGCTGTTCTTATGAAGTTTAAGCATATTGAGCAGTGAATTTAACTGTTCTTTATTTATATTTACAAAAAACATACCGCAATAAATGCCCATAAGTTCTCCGCTTATTAAAATGGTTTCTATTTCTTTTATAGAAAGAATATCCTTAGTATTATGTATAAAATCAAAAATTAAAGCCCAAGGGACATTATATCCATTATTCTTCTTGGATTTTTTTATTTTTTCTGCACCATAAATCCAACTGTTATAACCTAGATTGATACCAAAACGCTTAAGAATACAAGAATCTGTATTTTGAAATATTTGATTTACAAGTTTATAATAAGGACTGTTGTCATTATTCAACATCTGTTGTGCCATGATAAAAAATTCTTTTTGAAATGGACCTGTAGAAAAATGAGTACCTAAGTCAACCAAGTTACGAATTCCACGGTTTGAATTATCTTTTATATCTCGTATACCTTTGTCTATGGCGGTTTCAATCATGGTATATGTTATTTTATTTTTTCTTTCCATCAGATGTTTTCTCCTTCCATTATTATACACTTATAATATTCCCTAATAGATAATAAGAAAATAGACAAATCTATGAAATGTTGAAATTTTAGACAACTTTTGTAATTGTCGTGATTTTTGACATGTTTTAATTTTGTCTAATGAAGTTTGGAAATAAATTGTATACAATTGAGGAAACAGAAATATTAGGTGTTAGGGGGATTATAATGAATACTAAGAATATAACTGATAATCTTCAGAGTTTTGGACTTAAAAAAGTTTTGGCATTTTTAGATTCGGATCCAGATAATAATATTCCAAAAGTTATGGATTGGGTAGAGCGATTTGATACTGATGATGTTGTAGAAAGTCAACTAAATACTATTAAGAGCGTTCTTTCTGATAAAGATAGCAATTGGTATAAGCTCACAAAAAGCCTTTGGACAGATGTAGAAGATAATGTGCGTAAAAAATTATTTGAAAATTTTATTATAAATGCAACAATATTGGGAGGCAAAAGACAGAAAAAAGCTAGAGAGGAGAATAACTGTAATGTACCTTGGGCAATACTTATGGACCCAACCTCTGCTTGTAATCTAAAATGCACCGGATGCTGGGCTGCAGAGTATGGTAATAAGTTAAACTTGAGTATTGAAACACTTGATAATATAATAGAACAGGGCAAGAAACTAGGTACCTATATGTATATTTACTCAGGTGGTGAACCACTAGTTCGCAAGAAGGATATAATAAAGCTTTGCGAAAAGCACAATGATTGTGCATTTCTTGCTTTTACAAATGCAACTTTAATTGATGAAGATTTTGCAAACGAAATGCTAAGAGTAAAAAATTTTGTTCCAGCTATCAGTGTAGAAGGCTTTGAAAATGAAACAGATTATCGTCGTGGTAATGGAACTTATGAAGCAGTTATGAAGGCAATGGAAATCCTAAAAAATAAAAAATTGCCATTTGGTATATCCTGCTGCTATACTAGTAAAAATGTTGAAATAATTGGCAGTGAAAAATACTTTGATGATATGATTGACAAGGGTGCAAAATTTGCATGGTTCTTTACTTATATGCCAGTAGGAAAAGATGCTGTTCCAGAACTTATGGCAACTGCTCAGCAACGTGAATTTATGTACCATCAAATTCGTGAATTTAGGGCTACCAAGCCAATATTTACAATGGATTTCTGGAATGATGGAGAATATATAGATGGCTGTATTGCAGGGGGACGATGCTATCTGCATATAAATGCTAACGGAGACATTGAGCCTTGTGCCTTTATACATTATTCTGATTCAAATATTCATAACAAGACATTACTTGAAGCCTACAAATCACCATTATTTATGCAGTATCATGACAATCAACCATTTAATGAAAATCACCTTCGTCCATGTCCATTATTAGATAACCCTGGACGACTCACTGATATGGTTGAAAAATCAGGAGCAAAATCTACTGATATGCAAAATCCAGAAGATGTACGTGAGTTATCAAAAAAATGCAAAGGTGCCGCAGAAAACTGGCAGCCAGTTGCTGATAAACTATGGGAGTGTTCACATCAATGTGAAAAATGTAATTGTCAATAATATAAGAGATAATTTAATAATAGTAGAAACCTCGACTGAAGTGTCGAGGTTTTTTGTTTGTGAAATAGCTTTGCATAAGTTTTTGTATGAAATTACCATGAAAAATATTAGATGTAAGTTTATATATAGGATGAATAAAAATATTTCAAATGTAAACGTTATATGTTTAGAAAGTATGTTGACATAATAAAAAGAATTCTGTAATATATTTCGTGTACGAAATATATGTATGCGAAATACTTTGTTATTAATGATTTTAGAAGAAGGTGAAAATTCTGTGGAAGAAGTAAATAAAGTAGTTGCCATAGTTCAATTAATGAAAAAAGTGACGGCCAATATAAAACATGAAATAGGGTGTCACTTTAAAGAAATGAATCTTACAGGTCCTCAAGGAATGCTTATAGGAACTTTGTTTCATCATGGTGAAATGAAGGTTAGTGATTTAAGTGAGAAACTTGGATTGTCAAATAGTACGGTTTCTGGAATTTTGGATAGGCTTGAAAAACAAGGCCTAGTTGAAAGAATGAGAAGTAAGGAAGATAGGCGAGTTGTTTATGTTAACATCACTGAAGATTTTAAGGCACAATCTAAAAAGCAGTTTGTAGAAATTAATAAAATGATTGAGCAAATGATAAATAAGGCTACCCCAGAAGAACTGGATAAAATACTTGAAGGTATGGAAGCTTTAAGAAATGTAGTAGAAAGACAGAGAGAATAAGTAATCAGGCACAATTAAAATAATAGGCAAGGAGACGATTATTTGTGATTAAATTATTTAGATTTTTGAAGCCGTATACAGCTGCAGTAATAGGCGTATTTGTTTTTGTGGCTCTGCAGTCACTTGGAGATCTTTATCTTCCAACTTTGATGTCACGTATAATAAATGAGGGCGTTATGAATGGGGATACCAGCAAGATACTCCACATTGGAGGAATAATGCTTTTAGTTGCTGGAGGAGGCGTTATTTGTTCAGTAATAGCCAGTTTTTTATCAGCCAACACTTCAGTAGGACTTGGGACAATTATAAGAAGTAAGGTTTTTAAAAGAGTTGAAAGTTACTCATTACATGAGTTTGATAAGTTAGGAACAGCAACACTTATTACAAGAACAACAAATGATATTAATCAGATTCAAATGGTTACTGTAATGATAATGCGTATGATGATAAGTGCACCAATCATGGCAGCTGGTGGAATTTACATGGCAATGAGAGAGGATAAACCGCTTACCTGGGTATTGGCAGTAGCAATTCCTTTACTAGCTGGTGTTGTAGCATTTATAGCATCAAAAATGATGCCTCTTTTCAAATTAGTACAGGTAAAAATAGATAGGATTAATCTTGTTCTTCGTGAAAAACTTACAGGAATTAGAGTTATACGTGCCTTTAATACTGTAGAAAAGGAAAAAAAGCGTTTTGATGAGGCAAATGTTGACCTTACTGGAAACTATATTAAAGTTAATAGAATTATGGCATTTATGATGCCTTCTATAATGCTTATAATGAATTTTACTTCATTATCTATTTTATGGTTTGGTGGAATACGTATAAGTGAAGGAAGTATGGATTTAGGTGCTCTGGCTGCATTTACTCAGTATGCTATGCAGATTATGTTCTCAATGCTGATGCTTGCAATGATGTTCATTATGGTTCCTCGTGCTCAAGCTGCAGCAGTGAGAATAAATGAAGTTTTAGATACAATACCTGAAATAAGAGATACTGAAGAAACAAAGGACTCATTTACAGGAAAAGGTTATGTAGAATTTAAAGATGTAACATTTAGTTACCATGGAGCAGAAGAACCGGCGTTAAGAAATATAACTTTTGCAGCCAAACCTGGTGAGGTAACTGCAATAATAGGGAGTACCGGTTCTGGTAAGTCTACACTAGTAAACTTAATTCCTAGATTTTATGACATAGATAGTGGAAGTATCCTAATCGACGGTATTGATGTTAGAGATATGACTCAAGAAGAACTTAGAGGCAAAATTGGTTTTGTGCCACAAAAGGCTATTTTATTCTCAGGAACCATAGCAGAGAATATCAAATTTGGCAGCAAGGAAGCTACTGATGAAGAAATAAGGCACGCTGCTGAGATTGCTCAAGCGGCTGACTTTATAGAAAGCATGGATGGAAGCTATGGCCATGAAATCGCTCAAGGTGGTACTAATGTATCTGGTGGTCAAAAGCAGCGCCTTTCCATTGCTCGTGCACTAGTTAGAAAACCTGAGATTTATGTTTTTGATGATAGTTTCTCAGCACTTGATTTTAAAACTGATTCTAAGCTTAGAGCTGCACTTAAAGATGAAACTCAAGAATCAACCGTAATTATAGTTGCTCAAAGAGTTGGTACAGTAATGGATGCTAACAGAATTATAGTTTTAGATGAAGGAAAGGTTGTTGGAATAGGAACCCATAAGGAATTGCTTCAGACCTGTGATGTATACCGTGAAATTGTATCTTCACAGCTTTCAGAGGAGGAGATAGCATGAGTGAAAACAGACAAAATAGAGGCAGAAGAGGCGGACCTATGGGTGGCGGATTTGGAAGACCTGTAGAAAAAGCTAAGGATTTTAAGGGTACATTTAGAAGACTTATTCGTTATTTAAAGCCTCATAGAACTAATTTGATTGTTGTTTTAATATTTGCAATTGCAAGTACTTCATTTACAATAGCAGCTCCTAAAATAACAAGTAAGGCAATGAATAAATTACAGAATGCTTACATGGCCCGTAAGATGCTATCGGAAATGGCAAAGGGTCAAAATCAAGCAGTCGATCAAATGAAAGATAAAATGGGAGATGTTCAAAAGGAAGCCGTTGATAAAATTAATGATAACATGGCTGATGCCCAAAAGAAGGCTGTTGAACAGATAACTAATAGCATGTCTGATGCACAAGTTAAAGCGGTAGATTCAATCTACAAGGCGATGGCTGTTCAAATATACCAAGGTGTTGCAGGTGGACAAAAGACTGCAATTGATAAAATAACTGCACAAATGGCAGGAGTTCAAAAGGGGTTAGTTGCTCAGATGCAGCAACAAATGCAGCAGATGCAGCAAGCTAAACAGGCTGGAATTCAAACACCTCCTATGGATTCTAAAACACTTGAGGCTATACAAAACTTGATGAAACTACCAATGATTGATTCAGTAAGTGGAAGACAAGATAAAGTTAATATAACTCTTCAATTTATAGATATTCTTCAAGTTCTTCCTACTAACGGTCAAACAGATGCTAAATCATTAAATACAGCTAAAGATTTGTTAAAGCTTCCTATGCTTGAGTCCGTTAAAAGTCCAGACCAAAAGGTCAGCATAATAAGAAAATTTATGGATATTTCAAAGAGTATGCCAGGAGCTAGCTCTCAAAGTTCATCAATGCAATTAGATGCGCAAACATTGGATAAGGCGCTTGCGAAAATACCTGAAATAACTGACTTTAACTCAACAAGTAAAACATCTACCAGCAAAATGGATAAAAAGGCTCAAGATGCTGTTAATAAATTATTAAAACTTCCTGTGCTGAAGGATATAAAAGATCCTAAGCAAAAGAATGATACTTTAATTGAGCTTATAGACATATTTAATGATATGCCTGATATGTCTGATAGCAGTTCATCAGCTTCTGGTAATCAGATAAATAAAGCTAATTTACAAACTTTAAAAGAGCTGCTAACTTTACCGGATATTAGTAGTATTAAAGATTCAAAGGAAAAGACAGCAGCTGTAAGCAAATTAGTTGATATATTTAGCAAAATGCCAGATATGAACAATACCAGCACTGGTGATCAAGCAAATAAAACAATGGATCCTGAGCAGCTTAAGAGTGTTCAGGAGCTTCTAAAGCTTCCGATGATAAATACTATAAGCGATCCTGCTGAAAAGACTAAGGTTCTAAGTCAAATGCTTGATATATTCAGCAAAATGCCGGATATGAGCAGTAATGATTCATCAAGCTCAGGAACTAAGATAGATACTGAAGGGATAAAATCACTTCAAGAGTTTCTTGCGCTTCCAAAACTAGATTCTTTGACAGATGCTAATCAAAAGGCTGATGTTTCAAGAAAAATTATGGATTTAGGCAAAAAAATGCAAGGGACAATGACTAATGCACCTAAAAACCCATCTGATAATGTAAAATTTACTAATGATCAGATAAATTCAGTTATTAACGCAATAAGAGAAACTAATGGAGAATATGATTTCCATTACATTGGGATTATTGCTCTTATACTAATAGGAATGTATATTATTAGTGCATTATTCAGTTTAGTTATGGGGCTTGTTATGTCAGGAGTGGCACAAAAGACTGTTCGTGACCTAAGAAGAGAAGTTGATGAAAAGCTTGCAAGATTGCCATTAAAGTATTTTGATATGCATGCACATGGAGATATACTTAGCCGTGTAACTAATGACGTTGATACAATAGCTACTACATTACAGCAAAGTTTAACACAAATAATTACTTCTGTTATTACTATAATTGGTTATATTATTATGATGCTTACTATAAGTCCTGTGCTTACGTTAATTGTTATTGCAACATTGCCGCTATATATACTTGCAACAACACTTACAGCTAAGAAGTCTCAAAAGTTTTTTGCACTTCAACAAAAGGAGCTTGGTGCACTAAGTGGGCATGTTGAAGAAATGTATACTGGACATAAGATTGTTAAGGCATTTGGCAAAGAAAAGGATTCTATAGCTGAGTTTGAAGATATTAATGGAAGACTTAAAGCAGCAGGCTGGAGAGCACAATTTGTTTCAGGTATCATGTTCCCGTTAATGAATTTCATAAGTAATTTAGGATATGTTGGTATCAGTATTGTTGGTGGAATTTGGATTACCAAGAGCTTGCTTGGTCTGGGAGATATTCTTGCATTTATACAATATTCAAGATCCTTCACAATGCCTATAGTACAAACAGCTAATATAGCAAATGTTATTCAATCAACAGTTGCTTGCGCTGAGCGTGTATTCCAGATACTAGATGAGGAAGAAGAAATTCCAGACAGCAGCGATTCAGTGGTACTAGAAAATCCAAGAGGCGATGTTAAATTTGAACATGTAGACTTCAGATATGTTGAGGATGTGCCTCTAATTGAAAACATGAATTTAGATGTAAAACAAGGTGAAACTATTGCTATTGTTGGACCTACAGGTGCTGGTAAAACAACCCTTGTTAACCTCTTAATGAGATTTTATGAAATAAACTCAGGTAATATAAGCGTTGATGGTGTTAATATAAATGACATTAAACGTAGTGAACTACGTAAGATGTTTGGTATGGTACTACAAGACACATGGTTATATAATGGAACAATTAAAGACAATATAGCCTATGGAAAAGAAGGAGCATCAATGGAGGAGATTGTTAGTGCAGCAAAGGCAGCACACGCTGACCATTTTATAAGAACACTGCCACTGGGCTATGATACTGTTCTTAATGAAGAAGGAACTAATATTTCTCAAGGACAAAAACAACTTCTTACTATTGCACGTGCTATTCTCGCGGACCCTACAATTTTAATTCTTGATGAGGCTACAAGCAGTGTGGATACAAGAACTGAAGTATTAATACAAAAGGCAATGGCTAATCTTATGAAAGGTAGAACAAGCTTTGTAATTGCTCACAGACTTTCCACTATTAGAGATGCAGAACTTATTTTAGTTATGAATAAGGGAAGTATAATTGAAATGGGTAATCATAAGGAATTGATTAGTAAAGGCGGTTTCTATGCTGATCTTTATAATAGTCAGTTTGCAGGTGTTGATACTGATAATGAAGCCGTATAATATTAAAAGCATCTGCTGATTTAGCAACAAGATTACTCTAATTATGTAAACTTAAAATTGTATTAGTTTAACAATGATAAAACCACTATATTTTTCAGAATATAGTGGTTTTTTTATGGGAATAAATCAAAAGTGACAATAACATAGCCTTAGTAATATAAATGATAATCCATGAATATAGTTTTATGAAATATGTTTTAGGAGTATTGCGGTTATGGAAAGTGTCAGTGGAAATAAGCAGGTGCCTGTTCCTAATCCATCTGATGAAGTAAGGCATTCAATTTTGATGAATTCTTTGATAAAATCCGGAAGATTGCAGGATTATAACAATATACTAAAGTTATTAAGTCCACCACCTGATATTTTAAATTATGCTAGCCCTGGCGAGTTTAAGAATCTTAAAGTTGGCATCATTGGTGGAGGACTTGCTGGTATGGCATCAGCTTTTGAACTTAGAAAACTTGGATTTGATATTACAGTCTTTGATGCGCTAGAAAGCAGAGTAGGTGGAAGAGTAAACACTTATTACTTTGATAAAGAAAAAAAGCACTATGCTGAGCTTGGGCCTATGAGAATACCTATTTCCCATGAGACTATTTGGCATTATATTAATACTTTTAGTATTGGAACAGAACCATTTGTTCAGAGCAATCCTAATGCATTTATTTATGTTAATAATGCCAGAGCTAGGAACAACGCTAAGAGTATTGAAGAAAATATTTACCCTAAATATAATTTAACGTTGCAGGAGAAAAGTACACCTTGGGATGCTCTATATGATTATGCAGTAAATTATAATATGTATAGACTAGATCCGAAAGTAAGAAGCGAAATATTAAAAGTACTTCCTAAGTATCATCCTGCCTATAATGTATTATTAAATATAAGTATAAGACAAAACTTTGAAATGTTGGGTCTTAGTTATGATGCTATTAATATGGTTGCTAGTATTGATGCTCTAATTGGGGCTGTTATGGATATTTCCTATAATGAAGTTCTATCTGAGGATTATGCTGAAACTTTTTCAAGCTTGTATAGAATTAGTGGCGGTAATGTACATTTACCTTTAGCTTTTTACAAATCCTTAACCTCAAAAACTCCTAAGGAATATTCTCAAATATGTGAAGGAGACTTAGGCAGAGTAACCTGGAAGAGTGGAAACTATGTAACAGGTATATATAAAACAGATAAAAATAAAGTTACAATAAAGTACAAAAATAAGTCTAAACCTAAAGGTGACTTTTTATCATTTGACTATATAATTTGTGCTATTCCATTTTCTACGCTGTCAACCGTAGAAATTAATCCCTTATTTAGCAATAAAAAAATGCAGGCAATAAGGGAACTTAATTATATAAATGGTCAAAAAACTCTCTTATACTGCAATAAACGATTTTGGGAAGAAAAAAAGAATTATGGTAATATCAATGGAGGAGTGTCTAGTACAGATTTATTAGTAGGAAATATAGTATATCCTTCAGATCATTTACTTACTGGTGAAAACCCAGCTGAACCAGGTGTATTAGTAGGTTCCTATAATCTGAATAAATATGCCACTCATTTAGCTGAAATGAAAGGTGAACAAGTTCCTGAATTTGTAAAAAGAGTGGTAGAAAAGGTTCACGGGCTTCCTAAAAATTATTTAGACTCTATTGTTATGGATTATAAATATATTAACTGGAATAATGAGCCTTGGTTTAGAGGAGCTGTAGCATATCTTACTCCAGAACAAAAAAGAATTTTTGCTCATGAAATAATAAGGCCAGAGTATGATAGCAGAATTTTTTTTGCTGGAGAACATACCTCTACAACTCATGGATGGATGCAGGGTGCACTTTTAAGTGGCATGATTGCTGCTAATAATCTGGCTTATTATGCTAAAATATCTAGAAAGTATTAATTTATTTAGAAACTTTAATAAACACCCAATAGGAAAGTACTAAAATTAATAAAGCAAGGAAATCAATGAATATACCTCCAAACTTTTTTTTCTGTTTCCAAACGGAGCCTCCTAATTTAAAGGTATAATAAGAACAATATATGAAAATTAATATAAAAATAAACTTCATAATATAAATCACCTTTCCTATTGGGTTTCACTTTCTTTATTCGGCGGCTTTAATGCTTTACCAAACCCTCTTATGGTAACTTTATAATGAATTTTCACATTAGCCTCAGGGTATTTTGCAGACCAGGAATAGTTTTTATAGGCGTTATAAGTTAAAAAATTTTTTCTAGCTTCATTTTCCCATAAAAATGGATCACCTTTAAATTCTTTTTGAGTCTTTTCTACAAGATTTAGCGAACTAGTCTCAAATTCATTTTCTATTGCATTTTTAAGAATAGTTTGTTTTTCTGTATCCTCAGGGTAATTTACAAAACTAGGAATACTAAGGACTTCAATAGTAATTGGCACCGTGACATCTATTAAAGGGACATCTTTGTTTGTATCAATATATATCTTAGTTTTTTTATCCTTCTTGAGTCTCATTCCAATCATATATTTTGGGTCTAGAGGATCTACTTGAGAATAAAGAATACTTTGAAATTCTGGTGTACTTCTTAGCATAGATACTAATCGGGTTTCATCTCCGTTTAATCTTCCTACCATTTTCCCATCTTTTAGCACTGCTGAACCTATTATCTCAGTTGAAGTTTTTGATGTCATTCCAATTTCGCCAGGTAGATAATCAGATTCATTTTTTCCACCCTTTACAGAAAATATTTTTGTAGTTCCGTAGTTAGCTATGAAAATACTTTCTCCTTGTTCAGTACGCTGTATAAATCTATTGATGTTGGAGCGTGGCGGTACATATCCAATTTGTTTCCACCTTTGAGTCATTAGCTGATAAAACTTTGTAGGACTGCTTTCTAATATCATCTTATTATTATTTATGAATTCCTCGGCTGTCTCTCTTGTAATCATTAATCCCATAGATCTCCTCATTTCCTCATCTCTTAGGCTAGCCTCTAAAATTGGATAGAACTTATAGCTTTTAGCAAAGTCTTCTCCAACAATTAAAACTCTTGAATGAGAAAGAGTTATTTTTCTCGTTATTGCAATACCAACTAAGTCTCTTGCAGAAAAAAAATCTGGTGAATTTATTGTTATAATTTCAGAGGTTGCTTTCTCACTGCTTCCCATAGCGCTTCCGGTTGCACTAGGTCCTGATTGAGACACAGTTTTAACAATTTGAAAAGTTACTCTTATTGAATTTTTGGGGCCATTATCTATTCCAATAGCTCCAACATATCCTTGCTCTTCAAATTCAACCTTATCCCAGCAGCCAGTAAATAATATTGAACTAGAGATAAATAAGCAAACAAGTATCTTATTTTTATTTTTCATTTATATAATCCCCCTTAAACTGTGAGATTATTAAAAGAATAAAAGGCAGTGAAAAAAGCGTAACTAAAGTTAATCTATCTAAAATTGTCCTTATTATTTGTACATATTGAATATAATTATCTAAAAGAAGTCCAATCAATAGGCTTAAACTAGCACATGGAAGCAAAAGAGCTTTAAGCTTATTAAGCTTAAGTGTAGAGTTAATTAATGCAGCATCCATATAAAGATATATAGAAAAACGAGTAACAGAGGTAATTACCCATATTATTAAAAACACAGCTTCAGTATTGCCAACAAATCTGCCTATATAAATAAGCCTAGCTAGTGTTTGATAAGGATAGCTTATAATTGTAACTGACGGATAGTCAAATGCCATAATATATACAGCACCAAATAATGAAAGAATTATTGCCACTATAGAAAGTCCTAGAATGCTTGCTTTTTTATAGCTGCTATAACTTTTTACTTCCGGGAAAAACACAGAAAAAAATATAATTTCTCCATAAATAGTACTATACATAAAACCATTTTTAGCAATATCCTTTATTCCAGGACCTAATAGTGGAAATAGATACCCAGGATTTAGATCCTTAAAGATTAAAGCTATATAAACCACTATGGATATTATCATTAGTGGTAATGTTAGCCATGCGATTCTTCCAATTGCATTAAGTCCTAGAAGTGCAACTATCAAGCATGTGCCAACCAGAGTAAAATATAAAACCAGAATAGGCGTTCTGTTATAAAACATTGCAGTTAATATACCAACATAGCTTCGCGTATTAAATGCTGAAAAACATAAAAGTTCTATAAATAGGGTCATTCCTAATATTAGTCCTATATATTTTCCTGTTAATTTATAGGTAATATCAATAATATTCAGATTCTTATACCGTTTTAATAATTTTAAAAGAGCTAACAATGATATAAATGGAATAATAACAGAAATCAGAGTCATAATCCAGGAGGCATCCATTGCAACTTTAAAAATATAAGTTGGTGTAGCATCAGTTACTTCAATAGCTATAGAAGAAAATATTACTGCAAAGAATTCTCGCACTCCAAGTTTTCTTTTACTATCATCTAACACGGTATCAATCTCCATTTCGCTTTCTGCTTCTAATTTTATCTAAAGGATGCATATTTAATGGTCTAATGCTCTGTTTTCTTATAGCTGGTTTCATAATTGTATCCTTTGATGATTTATAAAATGGTGTCGTTGGAGATAAAAATGGAACACCAAAGGATTCCACTGTACTTATATAGGCAAGTAATATAGTAAAACACGCTGATACACCAAAAAAACCTAAAAAACTTCCGGCAAAAAGCAGTATATAACTAGACAATCTAATTAAAAAATATAAGCTAGAATCAGTTATACCAAAAGATGCAAGCCCTGTTACAGAAACAACAATAACGTTTATAGGGCTTACTATATTTGCTTCGACAGCAGCCTGACCAAGTATAAGAGCACCAACAATACCTATAGTGTTTCCTAACAGTGATGGAGCTGCAATACCTGCCTCTCTCATGAGATCAAAGGCCAATTGCATAACTAGTACTTCTAGCGTGGAGGGCAATGGGAGCTTTTCTCTGCTAGCAGCTATAGCTAAGGTTAAATCTGTGGGAAGCATATCAATGTGATAACTGCTGATAGCTAGATATAAACCGGGGGTTAAAAGTGCTAAAAAAGTTGCCAATGCGCGAAATATTCTAGAAAAATTCCCATATGGCCATCTATAATATTGATCTATAGGAACATGAAACAAGTTCCAAAAAGTTATAGGCGCTATGAGGCAGTATGGAGACCCCTGCATAGCTATTGCTATGTGTCCCTCCTGAAGAAATGCTGCTACTCTATCTGGCCTTTCTGTGAATAACATGGTAGGGACAATTGAATAGGTTTTGTCTTCTATGTATTGTTCTAAATAGGACAAACTCTGAATATTATCTGATTTAATTTTGTAAATTCTTTTTTTTATATCGGAAATTAATTCTGGAGACGCTATGTCCTTTATATATAATATAAAAACTTCATTGTAAACTGAGCCTTCCATAACAAGGCTTTCACAAACAAGTTTTGGGTCTTTTAAATACTTTCTAATGAGGGATTTATTAACCGTACAAGACTCTGTAAATGATTCTTTAGGACCTCTAATTGAATTTTCAACTGTTGGCTTTTCAACTGACCTGCTTTCAAATTCTGTAGATGATATTGAAATAGCCCTTGTATACCCATATACAAGTAGTATAGTATTTCCATTAACAATTTCATCTACAATTTGCTTGTAAGTATCAACCATTTTAACATTTCTACTTGATATTACATTTCTTATTAAATATGTACCTACATCTATTTCAGTATTAATAAAACTAGGAGTAACTTTCCTCTGCAAAGGTTTAATGATATCAGTTTGAATTAAATCTGTGCTAGCAGTTCCCAATAGATAAATCAGCTTTCCATCACAATCCAATGAACTGATGTTAACATCCCTCACGATAAAGTCTTTATTTTCTGGATAGACAAAAATAGCTCCTAACTTATTAAGATTATAGTTCATATCATCACTTATAGGGATGTCCTTTCCTCTGTCACTAAATTTATCTGTTGCTAAATTACTAGTTTTAGAAGAATACATTGAGATCACCACCTTTGTTATTACAATTTAGTGTTTGTGATTTTAGTAAATATATTCATGTTTTATGTAATGTATAAAAGATTGATAGATCAAGCATAAATAAACAAAAATTTAACATCTCATATATTTACAACAAACACCAGAAGCTGTAAGATACTATTAATACTATTTAATTTTAGGGGGATTGTATATGTTTTTAAAGGAACTAAATAAAAAAGAAGCAGCTGCTTTTGTTAGTCTTATCGAAAATTTGGCTAAGGCAGATAATGTTTATGCTGAATGTGAGAAAGCTTTAATTGATAGTTATGTTGAAGAACTTTCTTTAGCTTCTGAGAATCGCATAACTTTAACTTTCGAAGCTTCAGTTAAAGAGTTAAAAGAAGCCTCTTCTAAAATAAAAAACATAATTTATTTTGAGCTCGTTGGGGTTGCATTATTAGATGGTGCTTATGAGGAAAATGAAATAGAGTTTTTGAATAATCTTGCTGGAAGCTTCAATATAAGCAGTGATAAGCAAACTGCTTATGTAGATTACTTTAAAAAAGTAAAAACTGCTTATGATAATGATATAGTTGATGCCGAAACAAAGATTGCAGTATTAGAAGCCTCAGCTTTGAAACTTATAGAAGAATAGTAAAAAACATGGTGTCTTGTAAGAAAATAAGACACCATGTTTTTTTATAACCGTAGTATATAATTATAAATATATTAGTATATGAACTTAGAAATGTATTTATTTTTTGTTGCGCATTTAAGTAAAAGAAATCTTGCTAATTTTAACAGTTTTATTAACTATTCAATTTAAAATATAAATAAATTCATGAATGTTATATAATTTAAAAGACAATAGTTTTTAAACTTTAATATAGTGCCGTATTGTATGATTAAAAAATGTTAATTTTTTATAATGAATATAAGTATATTAAGTTTAGTACTAAAAAATTATGGGGAGTAAGTGGAAATATGAATAATAACGAACATATAACAAAAAAAGGATTAATTACGTCAATTGCAGGTTATTTAATTTTTATATTAGTTTATTGGGTTGCATTTTATGAACTAAATAATTTATGTAGGTTTGGAAGACTGCATAATAATTTAACGGTGTTTTTTGGGTGTATGATATTCTTTTTGGCATGGTTCATAATTTTATTAATTAACAGAATAAAAAAACGTGCAAATGAACCACAAAAGAGTGAAGATAGCAATGAGCTTTACTCACATTATAAAGCTATATCAACAATTATAACAATTATAGCTATTAGCCTTATAACAATTTTTTATGGAGTAAAAATATATCATAGCGCAATAAATTATAATGGAAAGCTTTCATGGATCTTAGGTGATTTAAAAAATAAAAAAACTGTAAAGCTTGAGCAAGATAATATATATGAGAATGGCATAGAAGGGATTTTTACAGATATCAATAAAAAAGTAGCAATGCCAGAAAAATTATATATTTCAAATAGTTTTAGTATTAATTTTGATTCTAATGGAAAAATTACGTCTTTTGATACATATCTTTATGGAAAAACTTCTAAGAATGTACTAGAAAGCTTTTTAATTAGTTATGACAGTAAAAAATCGAGAAATATAATTATATATTTAAATGGTCATGTGAATGCAGATTATAGTGATGATAAGCTTTTAGAACCACTTCTAAAGACAATGAAGGTAATCCCACTTAAAAAGACAGTTAGTAATTGGCCTGAAAAACAATTTGGTATTATTTATTATGGTAAACGAAGCTTTGGGTATAATTCATCAGGTATAGTTAATATTGATTCAAAGGGAAATACAAATTCTGATGTTAAGGCTATTTCTGAAATAATTGGATATACCGTTTCAGTGTTTGTGCCTGGAAAAGAAAATAAGTATACTCCTGTAAGATATAACTTGATTGACGGGTTAGATAATCTAAATCTTTCTGAGCCCCCAAAAGAAAATAGTGATAAAAAGATTTCTAAAAAAACAAATAATTCTACAGATGAATTTTATTTATCTGAGTTAATTGGCTATCGCCTAGAAGTAACTGGAGCAGCTGCAGGAAGTAGAGCATATTCATTAAACCTCACTTCAGATGGTGGAGTTACATGGAAGACAATTAATGAGGATCCTTTCTCCGGAAACATTGGAACTGCAGCAGGTGTAGTTTTTTTGAATGATAAACTTGGTTTTTTATGCTTATCTCACAGTGGCGGCAGCAATGGACAACTGTATCGCACAGATGATGGTGGAGTGTCATTTAAAAAGGTAGACTTTCCAAGTTTAAACGTAACACTAGCTAATGGAAAAACCTATAATCCTTTCGATTTACCAGGAATGCCTTTTGAAAAAGATGGTGTATTTAGTGTATTGATTGGTCAAGGAGCGGATGGAGATTATAATGGAGGTAGCAAAGCCCTATATCAATCACAGGATCAAGGAAAGACCTGGAACTTTATAAAGGAAGCTTCGCAAAATTAAATTAAAAGAATAGAGTATGAATATGATAGTGAGCCACAGCATGCCAATTATAATAAAACTTTGTATAAACCGTTTTTAGATGATTATAGAATTTCCTATCCAAGAGATCACTTAATAGAGGCAGCAGAAGCAATTGAGGATGGAGTAGAATTAATTGGCTATACAGCTTGGGGATGTATAGCCTTAGTAAGCTTGCAACTGTTCAATTAAAGAAAAGGAATGTCTTGCTATTTTTCCATATATTTTCTTCCCCAAATGCATAGCTCAGTTAATACATGTTCTAAAGACTTTCCTCTATCAGTAGATATATACTCTACTCTAGGAGGAATAGTTGCATATGCAATTCTTTCAATTAGTCCATCACTTTCTAAGTATTTCAATTCTTGAGCCAGTATTTTATGGCTTATACTAGGAATAGATTTTTTTAGCTGACCATATCGTATTGGCTGACCTTTTAATATGTGCCACAGTACAATAGCTCTCCACTTACTTCCAATTACCGTCATGGCAAAACCTAAAGAACATTTAAAATCCTTCTGCCTTTTTTTCTGATTCGGGAATTTTTCAATTATATCCTTAACCACGCTGCAACCTTCTTTCCAAATGGTAAGTAGCTGACTAATAAGTGCGTACTTGTATGAGTATTCAAGTAAAACTATAATTAATTATATAATATCTAGATATTAATTACCACAAGCTAAGATAAGGAATTCAAGTTATATACTAAAATATATTTGGAGGTCAAATCATGTCTAGAAAATACAATTTATATCAAATTGACTCATTTACAAAGGAAAAATTTACAGGAAATCCAGCAGGGGTAATTACAAATGCAGATGGATTAACTGACAATGAAATGCAGCAAATTGCAAGGGAGCTAAATAATTCTGAGACTGCCTTTATATTTTCTTCTAGTAGTAATGAATATGATGCTAATGTGCGCTTTTTTACTCCAACTAGCGAAGTACCAATATGTGGCCATGCTACAATAGCTTCCCATTATGCACGTGCAGTTGAGAAGGGGCTTGATTCTTCAAGGGTTTATCATAGGACAGGTGCTGGTATTTTGCCAGTTGATGTAATAAAAGAAAAAGATGATTACAAAATTGTTATGACTCAAGGTAAAATTGAGTTTGGCCAATTTATTGATGGTACAAATAAAGAGGAGCTTATTTCTGCCCTTAATATAACAAGCAGTGATTTGCTAGAAAACTGCAAGATTCAGATTGTGTCTACAGGTCACTCTAAGGTTATGATAGGTATAAAAAATATTGAAACTTTAAATTCATTGCAGCCCAATTTTGATGCGCTTTCTAAGTTAAGCAAGAATATAAAATGTAACGGTTATTATGTTTTCACTGTTGATTCTATAGATAGTGATATTTTAATTCATGGCAGAATGTTTGCTCCAGCAATAGGAATCAATGAGGATCCCGTAACAGGAAATGCAAATGGTCCTTTAGGAGCGTATCTTGTTCATCATAATCTAATTAAGCACGACAACTCAATATTTAAATTCAAAGCAAAGCAGGGAGAAGCTATAAAACGCGCAGGAGTTATTGAAGTTGAAGTAAAAATAGAAGATAACGAGCCTGTAGAAGTTAAAGTATCAGGAAGTGCCGTGATCATATTTAAATCTGAACTACTATTATAGGATAAAAATAAGGGAATTAAACTTAAGCTGAACAATGCAGATAAATTATAAAAGAAGAAAATATTGATATACCAAAACAAACTGAATTTCAAAACCAAGAAACTATTATAAAAAAAGCAGCATCAATTTAACAAAAATAAATTGATGCCGTTCTTTTATAAATTCATAAGTCTGCCTAGCTTAATAGGATTTTGGGTTAAAGAAGATAAATTAATATGCTCAGTGCATGTAAATACAAGACAGGTTGATGGACCTGCAGATTTATATATGTCTACATATCCTTCTGGTTCATATATGAATTTACAATTAACATTTTTGCATAACATTTCGATTTCTTCAAAAATTCCTTTAGAACCAATTGGAACTATATCATTAATTTCATTTAATTTTATAAGTTCCTTAATGTAATTAAGCTGAACTATCTCATTATCATATAATCCATTTATCTCATTTCCCACCTTGGGAATTCCAAGACAATAAATAAAATCTCCTGATCTAGATTTAGCAGCTCTAATTTTATCATTTTCACATATTCCCACAACAGTAATTCCAAGAGCAGTCTGGCTTGTTTCTATGTTTTTCTCTGTACTTATAGCCATAGGTATAGATCCCAGATTAGCAGCTTTGAGCTCTTCTAAAACTCCATTAATAATTTCATCACCAGTAGGACTTGGCTCGTTTGAAATAGCAATGCTAATAGTTTTTGGAATGGCATTAACTGAAAGCACCTCCATAAGTACCACTCTAACAGTAAACCTTCCTGTGATATAGGGTGATACTTTTACAACATCATTTTGCTTAAGACCAATTCCTCCGCAGGAATCACAGGCGGTTACTATTGAGTAATTGCTATCTATTTGAACAACTTCAACATCTCTCCCTTTATAGCCCACCTTTAAAAATACCTACCATTTCTTTAGGAATAGCTCTTTTTATTGGCTTGAGCACTAAAACTCCAAGGATTATATTGAGAACACTTGCAGCTGTTAAAGGCACCAACGCACCTAAAAAAACGGGCATTCCCATACCGGGAATTAAAATAAGTGTTGCAGGACATACTACTCCATTTAATATAATACCTATAACAATTGCTATAATAATATTTGTTTTTTTAGCACAGAAGTTAAATATGAGCATTATTATTGCCATTTCAATTCCTATTAAAATATGAATAGGTAGGCTAAGAGGAAAACCACCTAGACCAGCTGAGGCCATGTGACCTAAAAAGCCTACTATTGCTCCTGGAATACCACCAAGCAATAGAGCTGCTAAATAAGCAGGTAGAGAATCAAAGGCTATGCTGCTTGTTATAGGATTAGGCAGTTTTATGTATCCCCCCACAACACTCATTGCTATAAATAGAGCAAGTAGAACTATTTGTCTTGTTTTAATTTGATTTTTCATAAAATCACTCTCCTTAAAAAATTTAATTTAATAAAAATAAAAAAGTTCTTGAATACACTTATTGCGTATTCAAGAACTTTACCATCATTCTCTTACAGATTTCCTAAAAAATTCTACTCATAAAAGGCAGGTCTCCTGGCTAACGGATTAGCAAGTTTTTCACCTTCCCAGTGAAAACCAGTGGTATAATAAAAACTCTACCGTATACAGTGGCGGGTCCGCTGAGGATTTTCACCCCATTTCCTATTCTCCCATAAAGGGCACCTTTTTAAGTAAATATGTATAATTTCACTAATAATATAGCATATTTAATTAGCCATGACAAGCATATTACAGATGCAAATAAAAAAATAATTATATCTTAATTTCAATTTCAGATAAATTTAAAGCTTTTCCTCCAACCTTAACTTCAATAATATTTTTCTCATGAATCTTTAGGAATACAATTATTTCTGATGGTTTTTTCATTGTATAACCTTGTTCAAAAACAATATGTTCTTCGTCCTTTGAATTGATTTTATCATGTTTAAACAGGTAACTGGCAAGAGCACCACTGGATGTACCAGTTGCAGATTCTTCGGATATTCCATAAAGCGGAGCAAAATTTCTGCAGTGAGCATCTGAGCCATTAACTGTGTCAAAAGTGAATAAATGATAACCAGTTGAATTATATTTTTTGCTAACTGCTGATACTTTATCAAAATCGGGTCTTATGCTTTTTAATATTTCTATATTTTTTATAGGAACAATGATGTCCCTAAGTCCAGTGGATACAACTTGTACTGGCAAGTCTTCTTGTATTCCTGCTGTAGTAATATTCAATGAATCTGCAATTTCGCTTTTTGAAATTATTTCATAAAAGCTTGGAATTGTCTGATTCATTATAATAGACATGTCTTTATTTGCCTCTACTTTTAAAATACCTGCTCCAGTCTCCTGCGTGTACACACCAGGCTTTATTTCACCTAGGCTAAGCAGCAGGGAAAAGACTCCTACAGTTGCATGTCCGCATAGCTCTACTTCTTCAGTAGGTGTAAAAAATCTCACCTTGAAATCAGCTTTGTTTGACTTCATAATAAAGGCGGTTTCACTGAAACCAATGATACCTGCAATCTTTTTCATATCATTTTCTGAGAGAGCATCAGCATTTAATACAACTGCCGCAGGATTTCCTCCTTCAATTGATTTTGCAAAGGAGTTTAGAGTATATGCTTTTATTTTCATCATAAATTCCCCCTTTACATAAATATATCATTTCAATTAGTTTAAATAAACAGAAAATAAGTTAGATCAATTATAAATAGCATAACTTAAAGATATTTTACATAATTATTATTAAATATGAGACTTATATTTTTACATAAGTGAATACTTAAAGGAGATTAAAAAATAATGAATGATTATGCATTAACTCCGCTAGAGGTAGCTGAAATACTGAAAATATCAAAAAATACCGTTTATGAGCTAATAAAAAAAGGGGAACTTAATGCTTATAAGGTAGGCAAAAAGATCAGAATTGATATGGTAGATGTAGATGAATACAAGAATAGCACCAAAAGCAATATAGCTAAGAGAAATTATATTTCTCAAAGTAATAATGAAATTGACAATAGCACTTTCATTATTTCTGGACAAGATATAATGCTAGATATTTTGACAAGACATTTAGAATTAAATTGCAAAGGCTTTCATGCCTTTAAATCTTATGAAGGTAGCTATAATGGTCTTTATGAACTATATCAAGGTAAAGTAAGTGCAGCCACTGCACATCTATGGGATGGAGATACTGGTCAGTACAATATTCCTTATGTAAAAAGAATGCTGCCGGGGGTCCAAGCTGTAATTATTCACTTAGCTAAAAGAATGCAGGGTTTTTATGTAGCAAAAGGGAATCCAAAAAAAATCAAATGCTGGGAGGATTTAATCCGTTCTGACATTACTATTATTAATAGGGAGAAGGGCAGCGGTACTAGAGTGCTGCTAGATGAACATTTGAGAAAGCTTGGTATAAGTCCTTCAAAGATAAATGGATATAAAAGTGAATGTGCTTCACATTTAGCTATAGCTAGTGCAGTAGCTCGAGGTGAGGCAGATGTAGGTATTGGAAACGAAAAAAGTGGACTACAGGTAAAGAACATTGAGTTTATACCTATTCAACAGGAAAGTTACGAACTAATAATAAAAAAAGAAGATTGTAATAAGCCTAATTATCAAGCTGTTCTTAATGTTATAAATTCAGATGAATTTAAGACGGAGCTTCAAGGGATTGGCGGTTATGATATAACTGATACTGGCAAAGTGGCAGGGGAGACTTGATTTAAAAGCACAATGGAGTCATATTTATATGACTCCATTTTTTACACGCTCTTTTATCTTTTATTTACTAGATTTACTTTTCTCGATCCACTATTTGCCCAATAATTTGAAAGTGTTATAACCACTAAAGATATAATGAAAATGATGAAAACCCAACAAAATGCGGATGTCATATCTCCACCTTCCACAGCAAAGAATATTGCTATTGGAATAGTCTGAGTTTTGCCTGGAATATTTCCTGCCAGCATTAGTGTAGCACCGAACTCTCCAAGTGCTCTTGCAAAAGCTAATACAGTTCCTGCAGCTATTCCTGGCCACCCAAGAGGAACAGCGATAGTCCAAAATATCCTAAATTCAGATACCCCTAGAGTTCTTGCAGCGTTCAATATATTTTCATCAATAAGTTCAAAGGCTCCCGAGGTGGCTTTATACATCAATGGAAAGGCAACTACAGTTGCTGCAATTACTGTGGCAGGCCATGAAAATATAAGCTTTATACCTAGAGAAAATAAAATACTTCCAATAGCACCGTTTTTTCCAAATAAAAGTAAAAGAAAAAAACCCAGCACAGTTGGTGGAAGCACCATTGGTAGTGTAAATAGAGCATCAAAAAACACCTTGAATTTACCTTTCTTATTTCTCATGAACCATGCAGCTAAAATACCTATAAAAAAAGTGATTAAAGTTGAAGCAACTGCAGTTTTAGAGGAAATCCATAAAGGTGAGAAATCGAAATTCAAGATATTTCACTCCTAACGTTTATTTTATACCTGTCTTGAAGCCACATTTTTCAAAGACAGACTTAGCTTTATCCGAAGTCAAAAACTTCATGAATTTATTAGCAGCGCCATTATTTTTGCTAGATTTTATTACTGCGGTTGGATAAACTACTGGATCATGGGAATCAGCAGGTGCAGTTGCAACAACTTGTATCTTAGTAGATACCTTAGCATCAGTAGAATATACTATGCCTGCATCTGCATTTCCTGTCTCTACCCAAGTTAGCACTTCCTTTACATCCTTGCCATATACAGCTTTAGCCTTTATTTTATCTACCACGCCTAATTTAGTAAAAACTTGTTCTGCATATTGCCCAGCTGGTACACTCTTAGGTTCACCAAGTGCTATTTTTTTTGCTTTATCAGTTGTTAAATCATCAAAGCATTTTATTGTGGCATTATCTTTTGGAACTACTAAAACTATATCATTTAGCAAAAGGTTAATTTTTGATTCTTTATTTATTAAATCTTTGCTTTGAAGTACATCCATCTGTTTTGTAGCTGCAGATATAAATATATCAACATCGGCTCCTTGCTCAATTTGCTGCTGAAGTGTGCCTGAAGAGCCATAGTTAATTGTTAGCTTAACATTTGTGTTTTCATCAGTATATATTTTCTTAACTTCATCAAGAGATTCCTTTAAACTGGCTGCAGCTGATATGCTTAAAGTTTCAGGTTTAGCTTGTTGTTTTGTACATCCTAGGAACATGGAGAATGATGCTGTAACTAAAAATAAAGAAGTAAGTTTAAATAATCTTTTCATTATAATTGCCTCCTTATATTTATCTTAAAACAACAAAATATTACATAAATGATTAAAACATAATAAATTAAATTGAGTTTGCTATGTTTAGTAACGTTTCATACTACTATAATATGCATAGACAAGCATGAAAAGAATTATTTTGTATTATCATCAAATAAAGTAATTATAACTAAAGCAGCTGTAAAAGTTTGACACTATAAATCGCGTATAATATAATCATTTGTATATACAAAAAATTACATTAATCTCTAATACTCACAAATTTAATACTTTGTTACTGTGAGGAATATTAGAGATATAGTAAATAATATTTAAATAGGGGGCTTATATCATGGGGATTTTATACCAAGCAACAAGTTTAATTGACTGGGGAATTTGGCTTTTTGTCCTTTTTGCTTTAATGGCTTTCAATGAATTCGGCCGTTCAACAAAATGGGGAGGAATTATATTATTTTTTATTGTACCTTTAATATTAACTATTTTTGTTTGGCCAACAACAGCAGCACCAGGAAATGAATATGGTACAGGAACTTGGTTTAACTGGGTTAAAACATACTCTGCTTTGGCAGGCTGTTTGGGATTCATGGCTCTTCGTTATATTCCATCATTATCAAAGAAAAAGTGGGCATTATGTTTTCCACCACTTATATTGGCACTTAATATTTTTGAAGCAGCTATTCGTGACTTCCAGTGCTTTTCCTTTGGTGCTTGGAACGGGGCTAGAGTGGACAATCTTTGGTTAATGTCAGGACCATGGAATATCATGAATGGCTTAGCTGGACTATTAAATATCATAACTATATGTGGTTGGCTTGGAATTTTTATTTCTAAAGACAGAACAAAGGATATGATTTGGCCAGATATGATCTGGGCTTGGATAATAGCTTATGACTTATGGAATTTTGCATATACCTACAATTGTATTGCAGACCATTCCTTCTATTGTGGTTTAGCATTGCTACTCTCCTGCACTATACCTACCTTTTTTATAAAAAAAGGAGCATGGTTGCAGCATCGAGCACAAACACTTGGATTATGGATTATGTTTGTTATGACTGTACCATCTTTTGCAGACCGTATAGCACCTATACCTACTACGCATAATGCAACTGCATTTTTTGTAGTAAGCTTAATATCATTACTAGCTAATCTTTCATTAGCTGTTTACCAGTTTAATAAAATCTTCAAGAACAAGCTAAACCCATTTAAAGATGAAATCTATGCAGGAACAAAAGTATATAAAGAAGTGGTTCAAGATAACATATAGTAAAAATGAGAAATCCATGGATAATCCATGGATTTCTCATTTTTATTCTTCTTTCTTCTCTAAATGCTTATCTACTGACTCCCTAAGTATTCCATATATAACGGCAACCACTGGAACACCAATTATTAATCCAACAATACCAAAGAGGCCACTTCCAACTACTATTGCTAATAATACCCAGATTCCTGGCAGCCCAATGGTATTTCCAACTATACGTGGCTGAATGATATTACCGTCGATTTGCTGGAGCACAATGATAAAAATAACAAAAACAAGCGCTTTAACAGGGTTTATCATTAAAATAATAAATGTACTTGGTACAGCACCAATGATTGGCCCAAAAACTGGAATTAAATTAGTAAGAGTTTGAATTACACTTACAAGCATTGCATAAGGTATTCCTAATATATTCATACCAAGGAAGCATAGAATGCCAACTACAATAGAATCGTTCAAGCTGCCTCTTATAAACCCATTGAAGATATAGTTAGTACGTCCGGATACATCCATTATAATATCTACCCATTTCTTTGGAAGAAATGCATTCATAACTCTTTTTAATTGGCGGAGTAGAGTTTCTTTTCCAATGAGCATGTAGATAGAAAAAATTATGCCGATAAGCCAGTTGTATATACTGCTTGTTAGTCCAAGAACATAATTTAAAACACCTTGTAAAATGGAACTAAGCATAGTAGCTGATTTTTGTAAAATATCGGTCCAGGTGTTATTAGTTTGGGCTCCAAGAAGGCTGGTTAGGTTTAAATCAGTCATAAGTTTGTTTACCAAAGTTTCAAGTGATGCCAGATAAGAAGGTATATTTTGAATTAATAAATTAACGCTGCTTCCTAGCTGAGGAATAATGAACCAGATAATAAGAGCAAATGCAATTAAAACTGAAACATAAGTACAAACTAATGAAAGAGGATTAAGTCCTTTTATAGGCTTTTTAGTCCTTTTCTCTATAGTATAAAAAACCTTGTTTCTAAAAAACTCGTAAGGAATATTCAACACATAAGCTATGGCAAGTCCATAAATAAACGGAATAACTATTTTAAACAAAGCACCTAGGGAGCCAGTTATTGCTCCAAAATGGTTAAGTGCCATATATAAAACAACTGTATAAGTTATAATTATTAGTATATTTTTTAGTTTTATTCTTTCCATCAAGTAATCTCCTCCATTTTAGCCATTTAATTCTGAAAAATTATCGTCTTAAATAGCTGAGTAATAGATAGATTATACCAAAATAGAGCCATTATTGCCACAAAATGTTTATATTCATTGACAATGCTTTTTGTTTCATATCTTCAATTTTATTAATATAGCCTAAAATATATAAAACACTAATTAAAAAATTTATGATGTTGATTATAGGTACTTGGATCTTATGGTACAATTAAATAGTTAATTAATAAAATATTAATTATAGGTGTTTTAATTATGATAAAAGCTGTCAATTTAAATACAAGACATTTAGGTATTAAAATAAATTATGGATAGGATGGGAACCAAGTTATGGAGATTAGAAAAGCTGAACTAAATGATTTAGATGAAATAATAGAGATTTATAAGAACGTAATTATTACAATGGAGAAAAATAATATACATCAGTGGGATGAAATTTACCCCAGCAGCTCAATTCTTAAGGAGGATATTTTAAATGACGAAATGTATGTTGGTGTAATAAATAACATAATTGTTTCTGTGGTTGTATTAAATAGTGAATTTGATGAGCAGTATATAAATGGCAAATGGCAATATAATAATAAAAACTTTGCTATAGTACACAGGCTGTGTGTAAATCCACTCTATCAAAATAAAAAAATAGGAAATAAAACTATGTTAATAATTGAAGATTTGTTGAGAAATGAGAGAGTGGAGTCAATAAGATTAGATGCTTTTTCAGAGAATCCATATGCACTTAAAATGTATAAAAAGCTTGGATATAAAAAGGTTGGAGAAGTAACTTGGCGAAAAGGCTTGTTTTATCTATTTGAGAAAAAAATCTAAAATGCATAAAATACTGCTATTTACCAGGTTAAGATGACTATTAATTTATAACATTCGACTAGTATAGAATAACACAATTGACAATCATGAAAATATAAATATAATTAATTATATAGACAATATATAAATATTTTTTTAAGGTGGTTACACTATGAAGATGTTAACTGATAAAATCCAAATTGGAAGCTCCATAGTTTATGAACTACTTGCTTCTTTGTTTAGGCTGGAATGCCATGAAAGACTAATTCCCGAGGAACACCAGAAGTTCAAGTATGTACCAGAGGAATTAAACAAGTGGGTACTAAATACTAGAGCTAAAATTAGTGAACACATAAAGCAAGAGATAAATATATTCTTTAATTACGAAAGCTTCTTAGGTATGTCATTAGTTCAACCTATCTGGGAAAATAGCTGTTATGAGAATATAGATAGCTTTTTTGATTTTCTTGAGCAGTACCCAGCAAAAGACTTAATTAAAAGCTTTTTTAATACAGGTTTTGTTCCAGATATGAGGATTGAAAATATTGATGATCCTATCGAAGTTAAGAACTTTTTAGTTAGTTCTTCATTACCAGAGGTTGAAAAATGGAAACTAACATATTTTTGCTCAGCACCCGAGGAAACTAAAAGAAGATTTATAACACTATTAAAAGATTTTTACAACACAATTTTTGAGGAAAACTTGGATATGGTGCTGAAATTCCAACTTAAAAGTATCAGCTATATGGAAGAAAATTTAAGAAATAAGCCTTATGAGGTACTTAGTAAGCTAATGCAATTAAATTTTGAAGGTACTAATGATAAAGACAAAATAATACTTATTCCGTCCTACTATTACAATATAGCTTCACTAACCTCTTATTCTGAAGAGAATCAAAGGTTAATATATGTTTATGGAATTGCTCAACCCGAATTAGAAAATACAGATGATATTGCAGCAGAAAAAGTTCTTGCTGCAATAAAAGTTTTAAGTGATGAAAACCGTGTAAAAACTGTAGGAATTTTAAATTCTTCTCCATGCTATGGGTATGAACTATCTCAAAAACTAGGAATATCAAGTTCAACTATTTCCCATCATTTATCACTTCTTAGTGATATTGGTGTTATAGTCCCTATGAGAGAGGAAAATAAGGTTTACTACCAGGTTAATAAAGACAACATAAGAAAATTATTAAAAAAGTTTGAAAATATGCTAACTTAATGTTAGCAATTTTTTTAAACCTATGTTTGATGTTTGTCAAATCACTAATACTATTATTATAGGAGGTTTGTAATGAGGATATTTAAAAATAGAGATTTTATACTTTTATGGTTAGGTCAAAGTATTTCAAAGTTAGGAACAAGCCTTTACGACATTGCATTAATGTGGTATATATACAAAAAAACAGGGTCATCAATTGCCCTTGGCTTAAGTGTTTTGTGTTTTACTGTTCCAAGAGTATTAATAGCACCTTTATCTGGTGTTTTTGCAGATAGACTTAATAAGAAAAAAATTATCATTAACATGGATATATTAAACGGGATTATAATGCTAATTTTTTGCTGGTTTATTTTTGCAGACACATATCCAATATATATATATTATATTTTCATGATACTTTCCTCCATTATTACTGAGATATTTAACCCAGCTATATCCTCAGCCATTCCAATTATAGTGGAAGAAAAAGACTTAAAGGATGCAAATACGTTAAATCAAATGACCTCTCAAATAATAAATATATGTGGACCTGCATTGTCAGGTATTCTAATAGCTTTTATAAACATGTCAATGATATTTTTCTTAAATGGATTATCTTTTTTAATATGTGCCGTTTTCGAAAGTTTTATAAAAATACCTAAAATTGATACTACAAAAATCGAGAAGGGAATTGGATTGCAGTTTAAGGAAGGTTTGATATTTATATTAGGAGATAAGCTATTATTATACATTGTAATAGCAGGAGGAGTTATTATCAACTTTTTTCTAGCTCCACTAACAATTTTTGAGACCTTACTATCAACTAAAATTCTTAATGTGGGTTCTACCGGATTTGGAATGATGAATTCAGCTATATCTATTGGAGCATTGATAGGTGCCTTGCTTATAATGTCAAATATTTTTATAAACAAGTACAAAATGGTAATTATAGGATTATGTTTAGAAGGGGTAGCAGTGATGCTTTCTGGAATAGTTCCAAATTTCTATGTTGTACTTGCTGCTATGTCAATATTAGGATTAGGTTTATCAATGGCTGGCATTGGCATTAGTACTCTATATCAAACTTTAATACCTAAAGAAAAAATGGGAAGGGTCATGGCGTTAGCGAGTACTTTATGCGGTGTCACTGTTCCTTTGGGAACGCTTTTTGGTTCAACTATAATTACATATATACCATTGAATATAGTTTTAATTGTATCTGGTGTATTTATACTAATAACAGGTGTCCTATTAATACCCGTAATTGGAACTAAAGTAAGAAATATAAAACAATATTCAGCTTAAGAATTAAATTACTAAATTTCTTATAAGATTGTCACAATTAACTCCACACTGCATAGTATAAAATCAGGACAAGCCACAGAATAAGAAAAAAAGGGGAGGATAATATGATCTCAAATTTAGCTCAAGTTCCAACAATTACAGTTACTAATACAAATAACAGTGGTTCAGGTTCTCTTCGTAATGCTATTGATACAGCTAATGCAGGTGACACTATTGTGTTTAGTAGTGCAATTTTATCTGGAACTATTCTTTTAAACACTCAAATTGTTATTAATAAAACTTTAACTATAAGCGGTCCTGGTCCAACAATCAGTGGAAATGGACAAACTAGAATATTAGATATTACTGGCGCAACAACTGTAGTAACAATCAGAGATTTAACCTTCATAAATGGTAATAGTTCAGGTGCAGGTGGTGCCATCCTTAACGAAGGAGCTACTTTGAATGTGGTAAACTCTACCTTCTCAAACAATAAAGCTCCAACTTCATCCGGAGGTGCAATTGCAAATACTGATTCTGGTACTATTAATATTACTAATAGTACCTTCTCTAACAACTCTGCCAATTTTGGTGGAGCCATAGGAAATTTTCCTTCTGGTACAATCAATATAACAAACAGTACCTTCTTTGGAAACACTTCTACTAGTAATGGTGGTGCAATTGCAAATGACGGTACAATTACTATTACAAGAAGTATTTTCGTTAACAACACTGCCACTGGCAATGGTGGCGCTATTGCAAACGATGGAAGAGCTACAATTACCAACAGCCTGTTCTTTAACAATAAATCCTCTGCTTCAGGTGGAGCTATAGCTAATTTTGATTCAGGCATAGTTGATATTACAAACACTTCATTTTCTAATAATAACGCTAATTTTGGAGGGGCTATAGGTAATTTTTCTTCTGGTACAATCAATATTACAAATAGTATCTTTTCAAACAACAGAGCTACTGAAAATGGAGGAGCAATCGCAAATGACGGCACGATGACTATTGTAAGAAGTACGTTTACTAACAACACTGCTACTAATAATGGAGGAGCTATTGCAAATGATGGCACAGTTACCATCGTAAATAGCCTATTCGCTAACAACAGTGCTAGAAATGGCGGTGCTATTGCAAATCTTGATTCTGGCACAGTTAATATTAGAAATAGTACCTTCATCAACAATACTCCTACTGATATATCCAATACTCCAAGTGGCACAGTAAATTCTACAAATAGTACGTTTACTAGCACCCCATAGAAGGTTATGATTAAATCAACTAGTATAGGAAATAAAAAATAAAATTTATTAGTAAAATATAAGTGTTCATTTTATTAAGACGATCAGTTTGATCGTCTTTTTTATAATTAAAAGAGCATGACAAACCTGATGTGCTATTTATAAAGAATTATTTATATTCATAAAACTTGTTAGTTTACAAAGATATACAATATTAAATATACATAAAATAGGTTTAAGTGATATAATTGAATATTATTGAATATAAAGGAGGATTATTATGATTTGTCACGTTACAATTAAAACTGAAAATATTCAGGAGTCTATAGACTTTTATCAATGGCTTTTAGAGCTACCTGTAGTAAGCAGGTATGAAATTCAAAGCGGAGAACTTGCTTTTTTAGGTAAAGAAGAAACAAAGTTAGAATTTATTTGTGAAAGAAATTATAAAAAGCATGGTAATATTGAAGGTATTACTGTAGGTTTTAGAGTAGATAATCTTGATGACAAAATAGAAATGCTGAAAGGCAGAAATATTGGAGTAAGCCCAATTATGATGCCTTCAGCTAATGTTCGCTTTTGCTTTTTTACTGATTTTAACGGTATGAATGTTCAACTTTTTGAAGAAAAATAACATGTATTAATTTATACTTCTTTGCTTAATTAATAATTTCCTTTGAAATTCATTATAATATGCTGCAAGAAAATGTCACATCTGTATAGAAACATACTTTAATATGCTTACTAACATAAAAACAGGCAAAGTGCTTAAATTATTTGAGTTACTGCCTGTTTTTAATTTATAACATAATTTATATGTAATTATAAAATGTTATTATTAAATAAAAAAATTTTATAATGATAATCCAACTGTAGTAACATATTTACAAAGCTGTTTTAAATTACTACAATGTATGTACAAGTATATAATAATTAATTGTGTAGAGGTAGATTTATGAGTGAACCATTTTGGAATGATAAATTAGAATTTTTAAAGGCAATAAGAACCGGCTGGTGTAACAACGATTATATTGAATTTCTGGTCGAAAAAGTTTGGAAAATTGATAAAGCAGTAAATATAGTTGATTACGGATGTGGTTTTGGATATATTGGATTATTGCTGATGCCTATATTGCCGAAAGGCAGTACGTATACTGGTGTTGATATTAGTGAGTCACTTTTAAGTGAAGCAGAAAACATATTTGCAAATTCCAGATACTCCACGAAATTTATTAAGAAAGATATAAAAGAGTTTGAAGCAAATGAAATCTATGATATTGCTATATCACAGGCGGTTTTAAGACATATACCTAATGCTGAAAATATCCTTAAAAAAATGATACAAGCCGTTGTTCCTAATGGTTTGGTTATTTGTATGGAAGGAGATTTAGAGTTAGAAAAAGCAGGACGTTATTTTAACGGTTTAGATTATATTGGCCTAGGATTGACAGAACTACATAGAAAAATGTATAGAAGTGAACTAGAACAGGGTGGAAGAGACTACAGGTTTGGAATTAAGCTTCCTGTACTTATGCAAGAACTGGGTTTACACAATGTTGGAGTAAGAATGAATGATAGTGTTAAATTCATTAATCCAAACGCAGATATAAAAGAGTATGTTGATCAATTTAATGCAATGACATCAACCTGGGGATGGGACAAACAATTGTCAGAAGCTGAAAAGGAAATAAAAATAGAAGCTCTTATGAAAAAAGGATTAAATAGAGGTGAAGCTGAAAAGTTTGTGAACTGTGACTCAGAAATAGCAGAATATTTAACGAAAAATAAGGATTATACTTATATAATTCAAACACCTTGTACACTTATATCCTATGGCACAAAATAAGTTAAGTATTGTAAATCACAATCAATTTTTATTTTTTTATGTTGTAATAGTAATTAAGAAATAGCAGCGGTATTTAGATAAGCTTCAATAATGTGATATTGCCAGTCTTACCAATTACTGGCAAGAATGATATACAAAATTTGGATAAATATGTTATAATTGTAGTTACCACCTTAAAAAGTAATGTTGATTTATTTTAAAACACGTATAATAGGGAGTTGATATGATTATGACACCTGTTGAAGGAGAAGAATATTTAATATTATATCCTGCACTGAGAAAATGGATAAATGAATGTGCTATATGTCATTCATTAGGATACAAGCCTGATATGCCAGAAGAAATATATACTTTTGGTCCTGTTGCAGCTAAAAATTTACGTCATTACTTCAAGCCGCTAGCATTAAACAAAGATGGCATATGTGAAGCCTGTAGTAAGCTGGTAGAAAAAAATAATATATAATGTAAATTTAATTCTTTTTAAAAGTATATATATGACTGAATAATGAAATTGATAATCAAAAGGAGAAATACTACTATGGGAGAATTGTCCACATTACCCAACATTGGAAAAGTAGTCGAATTACAACTAAATGAAGTAGGAATTGAAACAATTGAACAATTAATTGAGGTTGGAAGTAAGCAAGCTTGGTTGAGAATAAAGAGTATTGATGAATCTGCATGTATAAATAGGTTATATGCTTTAGAAGGTGCAGTAGAAGGAATGCGCTGGCATAATCTATCAATAGAAGTAAAAGACGAGTTAAAAAAGTTTTATGATACTATAGAATAATTTTGATTTTCGTGAGGATTTAGTAAAATATAGGATTGCTATATATCCAAAGGACTTAGTTATTAATATTGCAAGGTATAAAAGGAGTTTTATTATGAGAACAGAGAAGGAAATGTTTAATTTAATATTAGGTGTGGCTAATAGCGATGTTAGAATTAGAGCTGTTTATATGAATGGTTCCCGTGCAAACCCTAATGCGAAAAAGGATATATTTCAGGATTATGACATTGTTTATGTAGTTACGGAAACAGCATCTTTTATTAAGGATGAAGGTTGGATAAATGTTTATGGTGTTCCAATTATTATACAAGAACCTGATAAGTTGGACAAAATCCAGGGAAGAGATGTTGATTTTGAAAATGGTTATACTTATTTGATGCAGTTTACTGATGGTAATAGAATTGATTTGCATCTTCAGACTAAAGAAGCTCTTGTAAAAGAATATGGAGCTGATAAGCTGACTGTTCCTCTCTTAGATAAGGATAATTGTTTACCACAAATTCCAGCTTCAACGGATGAAGATTATTGGGTTCAAAAACCTACTTACGGCCAGTACATTAGCCGCTGCAATAATTTTTGGTGGGTAGCACCATATTGTGCAAAAGGACTTTGGAGAGAAGAAATACTTTTCACCATAGAAGTGATGAATAGCTATGTACGACAGGAGTTGCTTACTATGCTTAACTGGTACGTAGGCACTGAGACAGAATTTAAAATAAGTACTGGAAAATCAAAAAAATATTTAAAAAAATATGTAGATCCAGAAATATGGGCAAGACTTATGAAAACCTTTAATTTGAGTGATTATGAGTCTTCTTGGGATGCATTAATTACAACTTGCGAATTGTTTTCAGAAATTGCACCTAAAGTAGGAAATATACTCGGTTATGAATATAACTATACTGAAGCTGAAAGGAGCTTTTCGTTTATAAAACATATCAAAGAATTACCTAAGAATGCTGCGGAAATTTATTAAAAATTATATAGATATATATCATTGTCAATTATTGAAATCACTAAAGAATATAATAAAAACTACAAATTTGCTTAGTTATCTCATTTTTATTTCTGAATTGTCTTTAAGGTTGTTATCTAATTATTAGAAATAATATAATTTATACAAAAGCAATAGTAGAAGGAGATGTTAAAATGAATTTAGAAGAAATGAGCAGCTTTTTTAATAATAGAGTTAATGACTATGAAGAACATATGTTGAAAAATGTTGATGGAGCAGATAAGTATTATATTAAAACAGCAAAATTAATTCCAAGTGGCAGTGAATTGAAATTACTTGATTTGGGGTGTGGGACAGGCTTAGAATTGGACGAAATATTCAAAAATAATCCAACAATAAAGGTTACTGGGGTTGATATGGCTAAAGATATGCTAGAGAAATTAAGACAAAAACACAGTGATAAACTGGACCAAATAAACCTTATAAATGATAATTATTTTAATTATGATATGGGGGAGGGTATATACGATGTTGCTCTTTCTGTAGAAACTCTTCATCATTTCACGCATAAGGAAAAGATTGATTTATATATAAAAATACTGAAAAGCTTAAAGGAAACTGGTTTTTATATAGAAACTGACTATGTAGCCTCAAATCAAGAAGAGGAAGACTACTATTTTAATGAAAATAAAAGAATTCGCTCTGAACTGGGAATTACAAAGGGCTTCTATCACTATGACACTCCATGTACTGCGGATAACCAAATACAGATGCTCTATAATGCTGGATTTAAAAGTGTTGAAAAGGTCTGGCAACATGAAAATACAGTTATACTATTAGCCAAGAAAACTAAAGTGTAATATTAGAAGTGTGGTTATAGCTATATTTTGCACATTTTTAATTATTTTTTGATTAGTAGTTTAATTATCTTAAAGTAAAACAATGAGTATAAAGGAGAAAACTATGAAGGTATTAGTATTAGGCGGAACCCGCTTTTTTGGAGTACATATGGTTAATTCGTTATTGCGAAAAGGGCACCACGTGACAATTGCAACAAGAGGAAAGGCATTAGATATATTCGGAGATACAGTTGGGAGAATTATCATTGAACGAACAAATCCAGATGACTTATCTAAAGCTTTTGCAAAGAAATATTTTGATGTTGTATGCGATAATCTAGCATATTGTTCGAATGATGTAAAATACTTATTGGATTCATTGAATTGCGGAAGATATGTTATGACCTCATCTGCTTCTGTATATGCAAATCAGCATTTAAATACTAATGAAAGCGAGTATGACCCTTATTCGCACAGTCTTAAGTGGTGCACAAGACAGGACTATCCCTATGATGAGATAAAAAGACAAGCTGAATGTGCATTATTTAAAGCATACTCTAAATTCCAAGCAGTGGCTATTCGCTTTCCTTATGTTATAGGTGAAGATGATTATACTCAAAGACTTTATTTTTATGTTGAACAAATTATAAAAGGTAATCCAATGAGAATTGACAATCTAGATGAGCAAATAGGATTTATAGGTTCTGCCGAAGCCGGTAATTTCTTATCATGGATAGCAGAACAAGAATTTGTCGGTTCAATTAACAGTAGTACTATTGGTACAATTTCTATACATGAAATAGTTAATTACATAGAACAGAAAACAGGAAAGAGGGCAATATATTCGGGAGAAGGACTTGAAGGAAAATATAACGGACAAAAATCCTTTAGTCTTGATGTTAGCAGGGCAACTAATCTAGGATATGATTTTTCAGAACTAAAAGTCTGGATATATGATTTGCTAGATAAATATATTGATAAAGCTATCAATTAGGGGCGGTTATTATTTTAGAATTTTTTATTGTGTTGAATGTTATCTTGGTGATTTCATCAATAATATTCGTAATAAAACCATAAAAAATGTGGCTATGGTTGTTTGCCTAATAGTAGCTTTACTTTCATAATTATTTGCATGTGTAAAAAGAGCTGAAATCTTATTCTTAAGATTTCAGCTCTTTTTAGTTAATGATCAATTTATATGGTGATGTAGTACTGGATGCACTATTATAGCCTATAAACTCAATGTAATAGGTACCTATAGTTTTTGGAGTAGTACCAGATTTAACTACAAATTTTACTTATCTACTTGAATCAACCTGTACAGTACCTATTATTATAATTTTGTACCTTTTATAGATTTACCATCTTCGTCAATTAATGTTATATATTCATCATTCTTGATGAAACTACTATACCGTTTTCCATTTCCACATAAAAACTCGTCCATAAATCTTACTGCTAAATCATTAATTACTTCATGTGCCTTTTTGGCAGTTAGTATTTTACTTTCCATCTTTTCACCCTTTACTATCGAATAATCTGTGAAAGCCATATGTTCTGAGGTATTAAGCTTTATGAAAGACTTATAACCACATAAATAATGAAAAAGGTTCTTTTGTTCTTCAGCCGAGTCTCTTAACACATTATCATAAATAAGAATACCTTCTTTAAACTTATCTGCATCGAGGCTATTTTTCATGTAATCTATATACTTCTTCATGGAAGTTTCATAATCAAAAGTACCTCTTCTAAAATTTAAAACAGGTTTATTTAGTGTTTGTTTATTCTTTACAACATTAGATAAGCTAAAAAATTGTAAAGAAGCATCAAAAAGTACTGCAGCTTTTATTCTTATATCACATTGAGAAGCTTTAAAAACAGCTGCTCCACCTAAAGAATGTCCTATCATTCCAATACGACTTAAATCAAGCTTGTTTTTTATAATGTCATCATCTAAATTTAATTTTTCTAAATTATTTAACACAAATATGATGTCATCTTTCCTAATATCTATAAGTTCTTTCTTTTCATCCTGAGTTAATTCATCCTTTGCCATTTCAATCAATTTTCCATCAGGCATTATAGTGAGCATGCTGTCATAGAGATGACCAATTGTAAATACAACATATCCTTTTCTTACTAATTCTTCAATATTGAAAGTCAAATAATCCCTTGGAGAACCAAGTCCTGAGCATTGAATAATAACTGGACAGTTAACTGCTTTTTTACTTATTGGAGCATCATTGTATATATTAGTCTTTATGCTTTTAAGATAGTTTTCCTTTTCAGCATTCTCCTTATAAGGCAGCATATTCTTAAATATACTAATAAATTCATCTTCTCTTGGGCTATATAAATCTACATAAAGTGCTTGTCTGCTTTCTTTCCAGTTTTCATCAGCAGGATAATAAAAGCTAATAATTACCTTTCTATTCTCATCGCTTTTTATTATTGTTTCTTTTCTCTCCTTGTCCTCTAAAACTCTAACTATTCTTCCTATTTTCATATATATATCACCTTAAAATTAAATTCACCATAAAAGAACATAAATATAACTTTAATTCAAATATATGGTATATACCTTATTATATATTTAGATGATGAATTTGTAAAATGTTATTAACATGGTTAATCTTTACCATAAGCTTAAAAATTATTGAACCTATTTTCCATTAGCTAAGTCTATTACTATATAAAAAAATGAATTGCTCGTTATAAAGTTATAAAAAGCAGAAAAGGGTGAGTTTATGAAAAGCAATTATAAAGTGAATTGGCAAAAAGTACCATTAATACCATTAGCTGCATTATTAATTATATTACTAGTCTTTGTGTGGTGGTTAAATTCATCATCACCAACTCCTAAAGATGCAATATTAAAATACTGCAGAAAAAATGAGTTAAAATATTACCGCCAAAATTTTAAAATAAGTCAAACTAAAATAATTGATAAGGATTATGGTAAACAATTTATAGTTGACGGAGTAAAAGGCGAATTAGGGGATAATATTATATTCTTTTACCTTAAAGATGATAAAAAAGGATGGAAAGTAATATGTGCTGGAACAGGTCCTTAAATGAAATCCTCAATTTATTAAAATGTATATTATAAATTAGGTATTATAAAGTTGTTGGAAAAGATAATAGATTACTTTCTAATTTGTTATTAAAGTTATATCAAGAGTATGTATTTTGGATTTTAAATTATATTGAATTGTGATATTCTTAATTATATTAATATAATATAAAGCTTTTATTGGGGGTTATGTAATGAAACAGGTTTATGCACCTGGTTGTGCCTTTATGATTTACAAGCCGGAGCTTGCTAAAAAAGTATTAGAGTTTTTAAATAAGGACTTAGGCCCTATGGATGAACACCTTGTTTGCTGTAGACATGAGCCAAACCTAGAAATCGGTACACAAGTAATAAACACCTGTGCAGGTTGTGATAGGCGATGCAGGCAACTTTATGATGGTATTTCAACTATATCCCTTTGGGAGATATTAGCTGATAGTGAAACATTTCCATTTCCTGACTATAAAGGTATGGAAATGACCATACATGATGCCTGCCCTACGAGTACTGAGTATAGAGTGCATGATGCAATTAGAAAAATACTTAAAAGAATGAATATAAAAATTGTTGAACCGGAAAAAACTCGTACGAAAGCAAACTGCTGTGGTGACAGTTTTTATGGAACACTGCCAGTTGAGGCTGTTAAAGAGCAGATGAAAAAACGTGCAAATGAAATGCCCTGTGAAAACGTAGTTGTTTACTGTATTTCATGTATAAAATCAATGCATATTGGAGGGAAAAAACCAAGGTATATTATTGACTTATTGTTTGAAGAGCAAACAAATATTGGTACCACTGAGCCTGAGGATTGGCATAAAGAATTACAAGAATTTATAGATGAGCATTGAATTAATAAAGCATAAAGAGCAGATTTCACAAAAAACATTGTTCTAAAAGAAGTTTCTGAGTTATTGCCACTGAAACTTCTTTTAAAAGCATTCTTTACTTATCATTCTTGATGGAAGCGAATATAAAAAATAGTCATGTAATTAAATAGATAACTTATATATTCTCAAAAGAGGTGTGCTAAATTAGCATACCTTTTTTGACTGAAGATATAAAACATGCAATATACACCTTAAGTAAAATTATGGTATAATTAGACAACAATGTTCAGGATTGGATTTGCTAAGTAAATTAAAAAATAATATTTTAAGGTAGGTGGATACATATGAGTAACATGTTAAAACTTGAGGCTGGAGATACTATAGGTATTTTTTCACCATCTTCGCCTATAACCTATTATTGTCCTAAAAGATTTGAAAGAGCAAAAAAATATTTGCATGATAAAGGATTTAAAATATTAGATGGAAGTTTAACAACAAAACATGATTTTTATAGATCGGGAAGCATTAAGGAAAGGGCAGAGGAGTTAAATCAATTAATAAGAAATCCAGAAGTAAAATGTATCATGTCAACTATTGGAGGAATGAACTCAAACTCAATTGTTCCATATATTGATTATGAGGCTTTTAAAAGAAATCCTAAAATAATAATTGGTTATTCTGATGTTACAGCAATCTTACTTGCTATATATTCACAAACAGGAATAAGTACCTATTATGGTCCTGCATTAGTAGCCTCTTTTGGAGAATTTCCACCCTTTGTCGATTTAACATATGATTATTTTAAAGATGTTATTATTGATAGTACAATAATACCTTATATATTTGAAGCACCTACCTTTTGGACTGATGAATATATTGATTGGGAAACACAGGACAGGAGTAAAGAAAAAAGAAAAAATCAGATGATAACAGTATATGATGGTATTGTCAGAGGTAGAGTAATAGGTGGAAATTTGGATACCATACAAGGAATTTGGGGCAGTAAGTATATGCCTGAAATCAAGGATGGTGACATACTTTTTATTGAGGATGCTTTAAAAGATGCCGCAACAATAGAAAGAAGTTTTTCATTGCTAAAAGTTAATGGTGTCTTCGATAGAATTTCAGGAATAATCTTAGGTAAACATCAAGTATTCGATGACTCAGGTACAGGTAGAAAACCATATGAAATATTATTAGAAGTTCTAGGAGATAAAAAGATACCTTTCCTTGCAGACTTTGATTGCTGCCATACTCATCCAATGATGACGCTACCTATTGGCTGTTATATAGAACTTGATGCTACAAAAAAGAAAGTAAAAATACTAGAGGATTGGTAAAATAGATAAGTTTTAAATTATCAAATAATGTTATAAAGATAGAATAGCTTATGATGACAAATAAAAAAAGATGGAGGAAAAGATATTATGGAAATTTCAGTATCAACAGGCTTATACTACACTAAAGGCTATAAGGAGATTTTAGATATTATTGCAAGTACATCTTGTAGAAATATAGAGCTATTTCTTAATCAGGCATTTATAGACATTGATGTTCTAGAGCTACAAAATGAAGTTTCAAAAAGAAATCTTAATGTATTAAGTATACATACTCCACTAGAATTTATTGCTTTCCCTAGAAGAGAGAGTGAGCAATATTGGATTAACAAAAGCATTGAAATATCAAAAATTTTGGGTTCAAAACTTATTATTTCACACATGGTTTTAGGTGAATATTTTGATGAAAGAATAAGCAGTTTAGATGATCTTCATAAAGAAAACATGATTAATTACTGCAGCATTGAAGATATTCATATAACTAGCGAAAACTTACCTAAATTTAATGGAGGAAGTTTTTTAGGACGAGTTGATGAATTGTTTGAATTTGTAACAGAAAATAATATAGACTTAACCTTTGACACAACTCACTGTGCTTTTAGCGGCTATCCGATTCTAGAAACCTTTATGAAGTTTAAAAGCCATGTGAAAAATATACATATTAGTGACTTTGATAATGGAAATGAACATAAAGTCTTAGGCGAAGGAAATTTACCTTTAAAAGACTTTATTACACATTTAAAAAAGGAAATGTATGATGGCATAATGACTATAGAATTGGATCTTGATAATAAGAAAAGAAATAATATAACAAGCACTAAACAAGCTATAGCAGCAATACAAAAAAGCATAGATTATATAGAAAATAATATTAGATAATTTCATTAATAATAATAAGTTCTATCTATGGATAAAGAAACTAATTTACTAAGGAGCACAATTATGAAACTATATTTAATAAGACATGGACAAACTGATTGGAATGTACTGGGGAAAATACAGGGTAGCTATGATTGCTGTCTTAATGATACTGGTATAACACAAGCAAAGCAGTTGAGTGAAAAAATAATAGAAGCAAATTATAAGTTTTCTAAAATTTATTCAAGTCAACAAAAAAGAGCCCTTAAAACAGCGCAAATATTAAGTGAAGCTATAAAAGTAGAATTTGTTCCTATGCATGGACTGGAGGAAGTAAAATTTGGCGAATGGGAAGGATTAACTTGGAAGGAAATTCAGGAACAATTTCCAATAGAATATGACGAATGGTTTAATAACCGTAGATATACAAGACCTCCAAAAGGTGAATCCTATGAAGATATGCTGCAGCGTGTTTTAGCTGCTATACATAAAATTGTAAATATGGAAGTTAGTGATACAGCAGTTGTAACACATGGGGCAGTTATTATGTGCATATTATGCTGTATAACCAATACACCTTTCGCTGAGATGATGAAGTTTAAAGCTGACAATACCACAATTATAGAAATTGACAGTGAGAAATTTAACTTCAAAAAAAATAATAGTTTTAAAGGAGAAGAAAATGGAATTAGATATAATAAAGGTTTATGAAAATTTAGATGGCTACATCTCTGAGATGGAAAACGATCCTCAAAATTACGAAAGCTTGTGGGATAAATATGCTATAAAACCTTATTGGAATCGAATTAGTCATTGGGCACCAGTTGATATGTCAGATCGAAAACCAAAACCAATAAAGGACATATCTAAATTGAAAAATCAAATAGAGCTAATGAAAAAAATAAATATTGATGAGATTAAGAGTAAATTTATGAAAGTGGTGAATGCTCTACCTAATTATGATGATGATCCAATAACTATTGCTATCTATCCATTGGATGACGAAAATTCAGTAGTAAAATATCGTCAGAATGGGGTATGTGGAGTTAGTGTATTTGGAAATATTATAATAAATATTAACCCATTTGCTGAGGATTATTTGGAATGGATTTCATATGTATTTGCACATGAATATCATCATACTGTGTGGGGAAATTATTGGCATGTTATTCATGGAGGTCGTACTGGAAGCTTTATAGAGGCAATGCTAATTGATGGTCAAGCAGATGCTTTTGCAAAAAGTCTAAACCCAACTTTAAATCCTTTGTGGATTTCTCAAATATCTAAAGAACAAGAAAGTGAAGTGTGGAATAAATATTACTCTAAAATGTTAAATGATAGGGATTTCGATTATGTTAAATATATGTTTGGTGATGATAAGGTTGAAATTCCTTGGTGTGCTGGTTACTATTTTGGACATAAAATTATTGATTGCTTTAAAAAACACTATCCTCAAATTAGCGTAAAGCATATGATTGAAATGAGTTCAGAAGAAATTTTCGCTATGAGTGGATACCCCTTATAATGAGGTGATGAAATGGATGCTTATAAATTAGTTTATCCTACAAAAGAGTATGAAAAACAAGCAAAGGAATATATACAAGAATTTTACGAATACAAATCCGAAATCAATGGAACCGGTGGACTTCAAAGATACAATATTTACAACGAATGGCTCTTAAAAGTTGAAAAGGATATGGATTTACCTAATATAACTAAAGATAAAGTATCTGCAAATACTTACTTCTTTGTAAGATCATCAGATAGTAAAATTTTAGGAATGATTAATATTAGACATAGGTTAAATGATTTTCTTTTAAATGAAGGTGGACATATAGGTTATTCCATTAGACCTACTGAAAGAAGAAATGGATATGCCACTATTATGTTAAAATTTGGTCTTGAAAAGTGCAGAGAGTTAAAGCTTGAAAAAGTTTTAGTGACCTGCGATAAAATAAATATAGCTTCAGCTAAAGTTATTCAAAATAACAATGGAATATTAGAAAATGAAATTTATAGCGAAACTTTCTCTGAAGTCATTCAGCGTTATTGGATTAGTCTATAAATAAGAAAATCATTCTTTATTATATGGTGCTTATATAAACATAATTATAATTATTTCAAGTCTTATGAATATGTATATTATAACAACTATATTTTTTGGGGAAATGGGGTATATAGTTTATGAGAAATAGACAAAATAGAGAAATTTTCATTGAGGAATATGTATCAATTAATGGTATTGATCAATATTTATTTCATTCTGGTACTAATTATGATAATCCAGTGATGCTATTCCTACACGGAGGACCAGGATTTGCTGAATCACTATTTGCACATGCATTTCAAGAAAAATGGGAAGAAATTTTTACAGTAGTCCACTGGGACCAACGCGGTGCAGGGAAGACGCTTACTAGAAATCCGAATATATATCCAACAATTGATTCCATGTTAGAGGATTTATACGATACTGTTCAATATCTGAAGAAAAAATATAATAAACAAAAGGTTATTATACTTGGTCATTCTTGGGGAAGTGTTTTGGGAACTATATTCACAAAAAAGTATCCTGAAGAGGTTGCTTATTATATTGGTGTAGGACAAGTGATTAGCCTAATTGATAATGAGCGTGTTGGGTATGAAAAAGTAAAGGAATTAGCTATAAAGGCTAATGATAAGAAAACTCTAAAAAGATTAGAGGCTATTGGTAATTATCCAGGAGAAAAATTTGATAGCAGCTTTATGACCAAATGTTCAAAAGTGCGTAGGATTCAAGGAAAATATAACTTAGCTATTACTATGACTTTGCCTTTAATAAAAAATATATTTAAGAGTCCAATATTTAAACTTTCAGATATTTCTGCTCTGTCTAAAGCAGCTAAAGCTAACAAAAAAGTACTGGAGTTTTTATATTACTTTAATTTAAATGCAGAGTCAACAGAATATATGGTGCCAATCTATTATATTTTAGGGGAAAATGATTGGCAAACCCCATATGTTATAGCACAGAATTATTTTAATAAAATTAATGCACCTTCTAAGGGGTTATATTTAATACCTAATGCAGGACACGGAACAATGGTAGATCAGCCTCAATTATTTTTTGAAGCCTTGCTGGATGTCAATAACAAAGAGTCGAAGAATAGTTAGTTTAAGTAAATTATAAACAGAAATAATTAAACTAAAGTAATACTGTAAAAGAAGAAAAAATGCTATGAGAAGTTATAAATTAGATTGTAAGAGAGTATATGAGTAATTATTAATAAGAGGTTTTAAAGTTATGAAGAGAAGAAAATCTACATTAAATATTGATTCTTTATTTACAAAGTTCATTTTTCTAGCCATCACAATTATAGCAGCACCTATCCATGAACTTGGGCATTTAATAGGATGGCGATTAGACGGAATACCGGCAAAATTACATTTTAATTATACCGATGCTCCTTCGAATTCTACAAGCTTGTTAGGATTTCTAGGAGGACCATTAATAAGCTTAATTTTAGCACTGGCAGGCTACATTTTAGTATATGCTTTTAAGAAAAAAAGAACTATATTTATAGGAGTTTATTTTACCATAACTATGTGTTTAACTAGATTAATTCCGTATTTATACTCTATAATACTTGGTGCTAAGGATATGCTTCCAATCAATGACGAGGGAGTACTAGCAAAAATATTAAATATGCCCATTTGGCAAACCTATAGTATATTTACAATTTTATTTGTTTCAATACTATTATTATTAAAATATATACATAAGGATATTTTTAATAAATGTTTTAAATATGCATTTGTATTTTATTTAATAGTGGCAATATTTCAAATAAAAATTATTTAACAATGAATATGTGGGAAATAAGTTAATTAGATATGTTTAGGTTGATTCCAGCATATCTTTTTTCTTTTCAAGCATAAGCATTATGTGACTTAAACTAAATTATGGTATAATTAGATCGATATGTAAGAAAGCATGCATAATAAGGGGGATTAATGATGTTAAATAAATTTAGAAATTATGAATTTAGAAAAGTTACAAATAATGATGTAGTGGACATGCTTACTTGGAAATACGAAGGGATATATTCATTTTTTGATAATGATGCTTCACAAGGCAAAATAGATTATGTTAAAAGTTTTCCAAGTGATGCTAATGTTTATTCAATCTATAATGAGAACAATGAATTAGTTGGTAATTGTGCCTTTTATCTAAATGATAAGGTAACTTTTTCTATCCAAATGAAGCCAAGCTTAACAAGTCAAGGCAAAGGAAGAGAGTTTTTACTAGCCATATTGGATTTTGCTAAGGAACGGTACAATCTAAAGAGCATTGGACTTTCAGTACTTAAATTTAATGAAAGAGCTATAAGACTTTATAAGAGCCTAGGTTTTTTAATTATAGGCGAATTCATTGGCAAAACAGTTAAAGGTGATATGGAATTCTTAACTATGGAAAAGGAACTTAAAGAAGCAGCATCATGCCAATAGAAAATATTAGTCAGCCTAAGATTATTATTATTGACAATGAATTGAGATTAAGAAAATTTGATAATAATTATTCATTTGCCTTTGATTGGTATCAAGATGAAAATACTGTGAAATTAGTTGATGGCCCAGATGCAAAGCTATATGATTTTAGTAAATTAAAAAGGATGTACGAATACTTAAATAATATTGGTGAATTATATTTTATTGAAATTATAGATAATAACATTTTCAAGCCAGTTGGTGATGTTACTTTTTGGAAAGATGATATGCCTATAGTTATTGGAGACAAAAACTGCAGAGGTAAAGGAATTGGGAAAAAAGTAATTAAGGCATTAATAGAAAGAGCAAAAGAATTAGAATTCGAAGAATTAAAAGTCCGAGAAATATATAGTTACAATGCTGCTTCTCAAAGACTATTTGAGGGTATGGGATTTATGAAATCTTCAAATACAAAAAATGGATTCTCTTATTCAATTAAGATTTAACTTTTTAATACTAGTTTTTATTTTTAGGGGTAAAAAAATATGACTATGAAATCTGAAATAATTTTAAAACATCTAATAAACAATATTTCTAATATTGAGGAAATACAGTCAATTGGTATAAGTGGAATAATAGAACCAATCCCAAAAGCTGGAGAAGGTGATATTGATATTTTTATTTATTGTGATGAAATTCCTAAATTAGATGTAAGAAAAACTATAGTGAATCAAATGGGTGATTTATTACAAGAAGTAAGAATAAACGTTTTTGAAGGTGGTCACTGGGGCAGTGGGGATTTTGCGCTTATAAACGGTGTTGAAACCTGGTTAATGTATTTTACTGTAGGGGGTACTTTAAACGATATACAATCTATACTTAATGGAAATTGTCCAGACAGGCTGGATAATTACTATTATCCTGTTGGCCGCTGTGCTATGCTTAAAGATATTAATGTATTATATGATAAAAATGATTTTTTATGTTCACTTAAAAAAAGGTTAGCAGACTATCCAGATGAATTATCAAATCAACTAGCCAAACATCATTTGGCTGAGCTTGAAGATATAGAAGACTTAGAACGTGCTGTAGCTCGCAAAGATGTGCTATTCTATCATTTTGCTTTAGATTTAGCTATGGATCATTACTTTCAAGCTCTATTTGCTATTAATAAAAGATACTTTCCAAGCCGCAAGAGAACCCTTCAGTTTATAGGAAGCTTTCATACTAAGCCTAGAGATTGTGAAGAACATTTGTTGGAGGTTATAAGGCTGGGGGCTTCTTCAGAAAGCATAAATGCATCTTATGAGCTATGGAGTAAACTGATTACTGAGCTTAGGTATTTATATCAACGTAAAATTGATATATAACGTTTAATTACTACTTGCGTAATTCACATTTATTTGGTTTATTTATATACAAGGGACAATAATATTCTTTCTTCAACAGTGGCTCATATATTAATAGATTTTATCCCATCCATCATTATTTAAATAATTGGAAAGGTTTGTTGAATTTTTTATTATAATAAACTTATATAGTTTTCAGTAAAGAGGTGAGCAAAGACTTAGCAAGAAATAATGATTATAGTTAATTGATTAAAAGTAACATACTACACAGTTTTTATTTTAGGAGGAATAAACTAATGATATTATCAGGAAAGCAAATTAAAGAAAGATTAGGAAAAGATATAGTAATAGAACCATTTAATGAAGGGCAGCTAAACCCCAACAGCTATAACTTAAAATTACACAACGAATTACTTGTATATGAAGATAATATTTTGGATATGAAAAAAGAAAATAAATGCAAAAGCATTATAATACCTGAAGAGGGATTAATATTAGAGCCCAATAAACTCTACCTTGGTAGAACAAAAGAATATACAGAGACTGATAACTTTGTACCAATGCTTGAAGGTAGATCTTCTGTTGGAAGACTAGGTTTATTTATACATGTAACCGCAGGATTTGGAGATGTTGGTTTTCGAGGATATTGGACATTAGAAATCCATTGCATACAACCAATAAGAATATATGCTGATATTGAATTATGCCAAATATACTATCATTCTATAGAAGGTGATTATGACAAATATTCAAGTGGTAAGTATCAGAATAATAAAGGAATACAACCAAGCTTATTATATAAAGATTTCGAAAAATAATAAAGGCATAGTATTTATGGTCTTTAAATAAATACGTCTTTATATATTTACACAATTAGTACCTTGGCTGAGGAATTTTTTTCTCCAAAGGCAGAATAAAAAAAGATTGAGATAAAAGCTACTGCTCATAATGGGTAGTAGCTTTTGTATAAAAAGAAATATGGATTGACGGTTGTGCTTATTATTGCTAAACTGTAACCAGTATTACATTTTTTTAATATAATATTTACTAGAACTATTAAATATCATATTAGGAGGGTTCCAAAATGTTTAAGGTTATAATTACAGCATTAGTAACTTACTTAGCTACAAGTATTGATGAGATACCAATATTATTCATGTTATATGCAAAGCAGAGTAATAAAGGCAGAGCAAAAACCATTACAATTTCATATTTTTTAGGAACGTTCATATTAATTGGCATTGGATTATTAGGCGCTTTAGGGCTAGGTGTTATACCACAACAATGGGTAATGGGGTTATTTGGCCTAGTTCCTGTTTTTTTAGGAATAAAAATATTAATTAAAGGTGAAGATGAAGAGGAAGAGGAGGAAGGGATAAAAAAAGCACTCCAAAGATACAAATCACTATGGATTCAGGTTTTGGCGATAACTATTGGATTAGGTGCAGATGATTTAAGTGTTTATATCCCATTGTTTACAACCATTAAAGGTGGAGAAATATTGTTAATGGTACTTATTTTCGCTTTGTGTACGGCAGTTCTTTGCGTAATCAGCTATAAACTTACTTCAATTAACATACTCGATAAATTTATCGAAAAATATGAACGTTTCATAACTGGTAATATATTTACTGCAATAGGTATATTCATAATGTATAATAATGGAACCTTTGCTCACTTCTTAACAGAATTGTAACATTAATAAAATGCTTTAATTTCTTAGATGATAAGATCTATTATTTTGTGTCTTTAAAAGAAAACCTTTTATATATAGAAGCATTTAAAAAGTTACCAATCTAATTTGTATCTTATATACTAAAAATCATCAGTAAGTACAATAATATGACTATAAAAAAAGGTCTGGAGTAAATTACCAGACTTTTTTTATTAATTACTATTCAAAATTTATTTAATTTTCTAATGTAATTTTAATCCAAGTAATTTATAATATTCATAATATCACGCATAAGATATGAATAACAATTTTATACAAGAACTTAGTGCTTTTTATTATCAGTTAGCATTGAGATAAAAATTGAGGTGTAAAAATGAATGACTTTAAAATACTGGTAGTGGAAGATGAACCACAAATGGCAATGTTTATTGAAATGGAACTTACACATGAAGGTTACATAGTTGATATAGTATACGATGGGAAGGAAGGATTAAAAAATATTGAGAATAAAGAATATGATTTGATACTTCTTGATATTATGCTACCGGGATTAAATGGCCTCGAAGTATGCAAAAGAATTAGGCTTTCTTCTTATGTACCGATCATAATGTTAACTGCTAAAAGCGATATACCTGATAAAGTTATTGGGCTTGATGTGGGAGCTAATGATTACCTAACAAAGCCATTCGCTATAGAAGAATTATTGGCTAGAATAAGGGTTTATACAAGAGAAAAAATAAAGAAAATTAAATATGATGAAATAAAAGTGAATGATATAGTTATGAATAAAAGTACACATCAAGTATGGAGAGCTGGAAAAGAAATTGAATTAACAAAGAAGGAATATGATCTTCTCGAAATGCTATTACTTAATAAGAATATAGTACTTACAAGAGAGCAATTAATTCAAAAAGTTTGGGGCTATAATTATATAGGGGATACCAATGTAGTAGATGTATTTATAAGATATTTACGCAGTAAGATTGATGATGGATTTGAAGATAAATTAATTACAACCATAAGAGGTGTAGGTTATGTTATCAAGGCTGATTAAGTACTTTTTAAAAAATATTAAAGGTGCGAAAATTTCCATAAAGATTACTGCAATGTATGCTTTAATGTTTTCTTTAGTTTTGCTTATTTTGAATGCATCAATTTTATATGGAATTAAATTTTACTTGTATAGTCAAGCAAACAAGCAAGTTGATGATGTGAAATCTATAATTTTAAATAATCTTGCTTCTCAAAAAGAAAACATTAATTTATCTACAAATGAACTAACATTTGATATTCCTTCTAAAGAAAATATATCAGTTAAAATTTTTAATGAAAATGGAAATATACTAAATGAAACAAATAAATTTAATTATAACATTCAAATAAAGCAGCATTATAACAGAATTAATCATATAGAAGAAGAAGGTAAACATTTAATATATCAAAATACTAAAATTAATAATAATATCTTTGGTACTTTATATGTTCAAATATTAAAAGACATGGAAAATGAATATGATTTTTTGAAAATATTATTTGTAGTTATGGCTGTAGCAGATTTTATTGGAATTGTTGCTTCTATTATTTTAGGGTACATAGTAAGTAAAAGAATGTTGAAACCAATTGATGATATAACTAAAGCAGCTGAAAGCATTAGCAGTACAAACTTAAAGGAAAGAATAGAAGTAAGCAATGGTCCAGATGATGAACTCAAGAGGCTTGGCAGCACTTTTAATAAAATGATAGATAGACTTCAAGCAGCATTTGATAGGCAAGTACAGTTTGTATCAGACGCATCTCATGAACTTAAAACTCCAATAGCAGTTATTCAAGGCTATGCCAACCTACTTGATAGATGGGGAAAAGATGATCAAGAAGCTTTAGCAAAATCAATCTATGCCATTAAATTAGAATCTGCTAATATGGCCAACTTAGTTGAAAGACTGTTATTTATTGCTAAGGGTGATAGTGGAATTCAAAAAATAGAAAAAAAGGAATTTCTATTAAATGAACTTATTTTAGAGTTAGTAAGAGAAAGTGTATTATTAGCTCCTAAGCATATAATAACAAACAATAAAAATGATACTATAAGTATTTTTGCAGATTATAAAATGCTAAAGGAAATGTTAAGGATATTTATTGATAACAGCATTAAATATTCACCAGAGCAGAGCATAATAGATATAAATTCGGAAATTGAAGATAATAAAGCAAAAATAACTATCAGCGACAGGGGGATCGGTATTCCTAAAGGTGAAATAGGTAAAATATTTGATAGGTTTTACACTGTAGATAAATCAAGGTCTAAGGAAAAGTCAGGAACAGGACTTGGACTATCTATAGCAAAGTGGATTGCAGATATGCATGGTGGAACTATAGAAATTGAAAGTGAAGAAGGAAAATATACAAGAATAGTAGTTTTTCTAAGCTTAGGTAAATAAATCATTCAAGGTGAAAGATAGTTTCTTTCACCTTATTTCTTTCAAAGTTAATTATTAATGCAAATCTAAGAATTTTTTAATCTAATTTTAATCTCGAATGATGATAATATACTAATAACAGACTTTTAGTAGAGAAGGAGAAAATTAGAATGAATATGGAACTTTTTAGATTAATTAATAATTTAGCCAATAGAAATATAGTTCTAGATAAGATAATGGTGTTTTTTTCAAAAGATGTACCCTATATTTTTATGGCAATTCTTGCATTTATTTTTATTTTAGGTATTATAAAAGATAAAGAAGATTATAGAAAAGCTTCTATAAATGCCTTTGTTATTACAGTAATAAACTTAGCCTTAAGTTTTATTATCGGAAGTATATATTATGTTGATAGGCCATTTGTCCATAGTAAGGTAAATTTATTGATTTCTCATACAGCGGATGCTTCTTTTCCTAGTGATCATGCTACTGGAACTATGAGTATAGCTTTAGGACTTGGAAAATATAGTAGAATACTTGGAATAATTATGACTATACTATCATTAATTGTTGGTTTCTCAAGAGTTTATGTTGGAAATCATTATCCATTAGATGTAATAGGTGCCTATATTATAGTGTCTATTACAAGTTACCTTTATAATCTACTATTGAAAAGTAAAATTGAAGAAATCTATAGCAGAATAGAAAAATGGCTGATTGGTAAATTCAGTTCTAAAGAGGATATATTAAATAATTAAATGAATAACTCCTTTTATTATATATAAATCTACAAAACAGAAAATTGGAGGATTTTTAAATTGCATTCTATAACAGTACTTCTTAATCATTACGGATATATAGTTTTATTGGCAGCATTAATGCTGGAGCTAATTGCTTTCCCTTTACCAGGAGAAGTACTAATGACCTATTGCGGTTTTCTTATTAATCAGCAAAAATTAAATTGGTTTACTAGTATTATAGTAGCAGCTGCTGGTGCCATTATTGGTATAACAATATCTTATTTTATAGGAGGCAAACTAGGGGTTACTTTTTTTAAGAGATATGGGCACTATGTTCATCTAGGTCCTGATAAACTTGATAAAACCTCGGCATGGTTTAATAAGTATGGCAATAAATTATTAGTCATTGCATATTTTATCCCTGGCGTTAGACATATAACAGGATATTTTTCTGGTATAACTAAAATCACCTATAAAAAGTTTGCTATAAATGCTTATATTGGTGCTTTCTTATGGACAGCAACCTTTATATCTCTAGGTAAAGTTTTGGGCAACAATTGGGAGAAGTACCACAGTATGATAACCAGATATTTAGTTATAGGTGGACTAATAGTATCTTTATTTATAGTTCTTATATATTTATTCAAGAAGTTCAAGCAACAAATTATTGAGAGTACTATTGAAATGCTTGAAAATGCTTTTAAAACCTTCAATTCCTTCGGTAAGGTAAAGGTACTAGTAGCAGGAGCTGCTTTTGCTTTTTTAGGATTTTTTGCACTTGTAATAGGCGTTATTCAAGACTTTTTAGCACATGAATTTGGACAATTTGATATTATTGTAACTTTTCTAATAAAAGCTATCTTTTCTGATAATTGGCGATATGCCATGGATTTATTTGAAGATATAACATCATTAAAAGTGTTAATACCATTAACTATTTGTATAATTATATTTATTCTGAGAAGAGAAATTGATAAATTTATTGAAATAAAATTCACACTACTAACCATTCTTGGTGGAGAAATACTACAAACCTTGCTAAGCTTTATTTTCAGACGTGTAGGACCATCTGGACAATCACTAATGGAAACAAATAAATATACTTTTCCAAGTAATGAAGCTTTTATGGCTGTTGCTGCATATGGATTCTTATGTTTTATTATATTACGCCACACTAAGAAAAATTGGCTTCGAACGGCATCAGCAGCATTAACTATAACTATTTGTTTCCTTGCAGGCTTAAGTACAGTATTTTATCAATTTCAATATCCCAGTGATGTATATGCTGGATATGTTTTTGGTGGAGTATGGTTAACTTTAAATATAGTCTTATTGGAGATTTATAGAATGATGCATAAAATGGAAAAATAATTATTAGTATGTTAATATTAGTTTAGAAAATCACTTTAATTTTACTATGGTTTATTATGTTTAAACTAAAAAGTTGGGTGTCTATGAAATTAAAGAAGATTACTAACTTAATAATCATTATCTTGAGTTTCTGTTTTATCATAGGTATTGGAGCGTTCATTTATAATTCTGTAATTACTTACAAAATTAATAAAGACTTTAAGAGTATACCATTGCAGTTTAATGCTGATGATTCCTCTTCTACATATCATACTCAAAATTCTCAGATTACCATTTATGGTGGTTTTGTGAAGGGGATACAAAAGGATAAAAACAATATTCAAAAAACAATCTATTGATACCATATGGATATGGATTAGTGATATTTGTAAATATGCAGTTAAACGCTTTAAAGAGTTATTTATCGGTAGGGATAAAGATAATATATAAAAACTTAGAAACAATCAGCCTTTTGTGTGATATTTGTTATTATGTTGTATAGTAATTGTATGTAATAAATACTTCTATATAATTTTAATTAGGGAGCTTAATAATAACATTAATAGGAGATGAAAATATATATGGATATAAAGTACACTGTCCCTTCAGCTAATGAATATATTTCTTTAAGATTGAGAACAGGAATGGGAACAAAGCATATGTTAAAAACAGAAACAGCCCTAAAAAATTCACTGTTTATTGTTACTCTATGGGATGAGGACAAGTTAATTGGATTTGGGAGAATTGTGGGGGACCAAGGGATAACCTATGTGGTTTCTGATATAATGGTGGATCCAGACTATCAGGGCAAAGGATATGCAAAAATAATTATGCAGGAAATTGATAATTATTTAGATCAGAATACTGATGAGCATGCATATGTATGTTTAATTGCCAATAAACCGGCTGATAAGCTATATTCTCAATTTAGTTTTGAATACGTAGAACCTAAGAGCTGCGGGATGAAAAGAAAGCAAAAAAGATAAAGTGATATTTGAATTATACTAGGAATATACTAGCAATTAATAAGTAAACTGTTATAACTTTAATTTATGTCTAGAAAGGTTAGAAAGGGTGGAATAGGAAGTGCTACATAAGGTAAAGCAGTGGCCTCAGATGATGACCTTTACAATAGGACTTGGCTTAGTTTTAATAGGAAGTGCATTTACATCTGACTATTTAATTAGATTAATTGGTGGTATTCTTATAAGTTTAGGATTTCTTTTTATTTTTATTGCATCTGATAGAATTCACATAAAATCAGAGAAGTAAGATCTTAAAATTAATCCAACACAAAAGTTATTTGGAGGTTATTATGAAAAATTTAATTGTTTACTATTCACTTGAAGGTGATACTGATATGATTGCGCAAGAATTAGCAAAGAAAATACATGCAGATATTATTAGATTAATTCCCAAAAAGCAAATTCCTACAGGAAAATTCACAAAGTTTTTTTGGGGAGGCAAAAGTGTAATTTTTAATGAAAAGCCAAAATTGACTAATGGTAAAATTGCAGTAGAGAATTATGATACTATTATTATTGGAACACCTATTTGGGCTGGATCTTTTGCTGCCCCTATCATGTCATTTATATCTGAAAATAATATTCAAGGTAAGGAAATATATTTGTTTGCCTGCCATGCCGGTGGTGGTGCAGAAAAATGTTTTGAGAAATTACAAAATAAATTAGCTGGTAACACAATAAAAGGAACTGTTGACTTTATCGAACCAATTAAAGGTATGGATGCCACTTCAAATGAAAAATTTCAGCATTTTTATGAAGAAATAATAAGAAATAAAAAATAAGTATATAAAGGACTTACTCTTTTAGATAAGTCCCATTTTATTTATTATGATATAATTAAAGAGATGAAATTATTTACTATTTAGCGTTATGAGGAGAAAGGATATGACTTATAAAAACATAATTGTACGTGATAAAAAACTATACGAAGTTTTGAGAATAAATTGTAAAAGATGCTTTGGCTTTTGCTGTGTTGCATTGTATTTTTCTGCTTCAGAAGGTTTTCCAACTGATAAAGATGCTGGCATACCCTGCATAAACCTACAAGAGGGTTTTACTTGTGCTATACATAAAAACCTTAGAGAGAATGGACTTAAAGGTTGTATAGCTTATGACTGTTTTGGTGCAGGGCAAAAGGTAGCACAAGTTACATACAGAGGAGAACACTGGCTGAAAAAACCTGAATTAGAAAAAGAAATGTTTCAGGTATTTTTAATTATGAGGCAACTTCACGAAATGCTGTGGTATTTAACAGAAGCACTTATGCTGCAAGGTAATAGTATAACGAAAAATACACTAAGCCAATTAATAAAAGAAACAGAAGGGCTTACTAACCTAGACGCAGGCTCACTCTTAGAAATAAACTTAGAGGCGCATAGACAAAAGGTTAATTCCCTACTTCAACAGACTAGCGAACATATCAGATTCATAGTGACAAGTGGACAAAAAAATACTTTGAAATCTAAAAAAAGAATTGCCGGAAGACTAGATTTAATTGGTGCAGACCTTAGAAGAACTAATCTTAGAGGAGCTGATTTAAGAGGAGCATTGCTTATTGCGGCAAATCTAAGTGGAAATGACTTAAGTGGGGCTGATCTTATTGGAGCAGATTTGCGTGACGCAGATATAAGAGATGCTAACCTTTCAGATAGCTTATTTATTACTCAATCTCAGATTAATTCTGCTAGGGGAAACTCAAATACAAGGCTTCCTGTATCATTAACACCACCAGAATATTGGGACAGATAGCATACTTTTTACTAAACTAATTTTAATGAATATTAAGTAAAAAAGTATTATATACTAAAATGGAGTCTTATTAATAGGCTCTATTTTTATAACTAAAGCATGTTTTATTTATAATATAATTTACAAAATATGGTTTTGATGATATAATATAACATATATCCGATATAATGTATCATATATTTATCATTATGCAATATATATTTATAGTGATATATAATAAAAAGCATGAAATTATAATATTTTATATTAAAGGGAACTAGGTGAAACTCCTAAACCCTCCAGCTGAAGTAAAATGTTTATTTGTTTTGTCATGCCCTTTAACAGAAATGCTAAGGGGTATTATTTTTTGTGACGAAAAATAATAATATTAGGGGGAATAAAGATGGCAGGGACAATTACTGAAAAAATCTTGAAGAAGCATATTGCTGAAGGTATACCAAAAGCTGGTGAGGAAGTGGCAATTATAATTGACCATACATTAACTCAGGATGCAACAGGAACAATGGCATATTTACAATTTGAAGTTATTGGCATAAATAGGATTAAAACTGAGCTCAGCGTAAGCTTTGTAGATCACAATACGCTGCAGACAGATTTTAAAAATCCTGATGATCACCGTTATTTACAAACTGTTGCAGCTAAATATGGTCTCTATTTTTCAAGGCCAGGAAATGGTATATGTCATCAAGTATTTTTAGAAAGATTTGCTTGCCCAGGAAAGACATTAATCGGTTCAGATAGTCATACACCAACTGCAGGTGGAATTGGCTCCTTTGCAATAGGTGCAGGAGGTCTTGATGTAGCAGTTTCAATGGCTGGAGAAACCTTTAAACTTAAATATCCTAAAGTAGTTGGTGTCAAGCTTTCAGGAAAGCTTCAAGAATGGGTTTCCGCAAAAGACGTAATTCTAGAGGTGCTAAGGCGTATAAATGTTAATGGAGGAGTAGGAAAAGTTCTTGAATATTGTGGTGATGGGGTTAAGAATTTAAGTGTTCCTGACAGGGCTACTATAACAAATATGGGAACTGAAACTGGATGCACAACAAGTATTTTCCCTAGTGATGAAATTACGAGAGAATTTCTAAAGGGGCAAGGTAGAGAAAATCAATGGGTAGAAATAATACCTGATGAAAATGCTGACTATGATGAAATTATAGAAATCAATTTGAATGAAGTTGAACCTATGGTAGCTCTTCCTCACAGCCCAGGAAATGTGAAAAAAGTAGCTGAGATTGCTGGATTAAAGGTTGATCAGGTATCAATTGGTTCTTGTACAAATTCATCCTTAAGAGACCTTATAATTGTAGCCAAAGCTATAAAAGGAAAGACAGTTTCAGAGAATCTGCATATGACTATAAGTGCTGGCTCAAGACAGGTTGTGGAACACCTTATTGAAAGCGGAGATATGAAACATCTTGTTAATGCTGGTGCAAGGATGCTTGAAAACACCTGTGGTCCTTGTATTGGAATGGGATCAGCACCTTGTTCTAAGGGGATTTCTGTAAGAACTTTTAATAGAAATTTTGAAGGAAGAAGTGGTACTAAAGATGCTAAAACTTACTTAGTAAGTCCTGAAACAGCTGTTGCTACTGCAATTACAGGAGTTTTGACTGACCCTAGAACTCTTGGAAAGTATCCTGAATTCGAAATGCCTCATAAATTTATAGTTAATGACAATATGATAATTAAACCTCTTCCACTTGAGAAGGCTAAGAAAGTTCAAGTGCAATTTGGTCCTAATATAGCACCTTTACCTGATTTCTTTCCACTTGAAGATGAACTTTCTGGTGAAGCATTGATTAAACTCCAAGATAATATTACTACAGATCATATAATGCCAGCAGGTGCTAAAATACTCCCTCTACGCAGCAATGTGCCTGAAATATCTAAGCATATTTTTGAGGCTGTTGATAGTAATTTCTATGAGCGAGCAAAAGAAAAAAATGGTGGATTTATTGTAGCTGGTGACAATTATGGCCAGGGTTCAAGCCGTGAACATGCAGCACTTGCACCAAAATACCTAGGAGTTAAAGCAGTTATAGTAAAATCCTTTGCTAGAATTCACCTTGCAAATCTTATTAATTTTGGAATTGTACCATTGACCTTTAAAAATCCGGAAGACTATGAAAAAATTGATGTAGGCGATGAATTAATAATTACAATTGGTGACTTAATGGGTAAAATTATATTAAAAAATGTTACAAAGAATATAGAAATCCAGGTTACACATGCACTTTCAGAATCAGATGCGGAAATATTAAAGATGGGTGGAAAGTTATCCTGGATTAAGAGTAAAATCAAATATTAATTTTAAATAATCAGGGGGGATGAAATATGAAAATCAAGATGACAGTTCCATTAGTAGAAATGGACGGTGACGAGATGACACGTATTCTATGGGGAATGATTAAAAATACATTACTTTTACCATATATTGATTTAAAAACTGAATATTATGACCTAGGGGTTAAGGAAAGAGATAATACGGATGATCAAATTACACATGATGCAGCAGAAGCAATAAAAAAGTATGGTGTTGGTGTAAAATGTGCCACTATTACACCTAATGCAGATAGAGTTGCTGAATATAATTTAAAGAAGATGTGGAAAAGTCCTAATGGGACTATAAGATCTATACTTGATGGTACAGTTTTTCGTGAACCCATAGTAGTAAGTACAATAAAGCCTTATGTAAAAACCTGGAGAAGACCAATAATAATTGCAAGACATGCATATGGTGATGTTTATAAAGATGTAGAGTTTAAAGCAATGGAAGCAGGCAAGGCTGAACTGGTATTCACAAACACTGAGGGCAAGGAGATTTCCAGGCAGTGCATACATGAATTTAAGGGCAAGGGTGTAGTAATGGCAATGCATAACCTAGATAAATCAATTGAAAGCTTTGCAAAATCCTGTTTTAACTATGCACTGGACAAGAAAATTGATCTTTGGTTCTCTTCTAAGGACACTATTTCCAAAACCTATGATGCAAATTTCAGAGAGATATTTAATGAAGTGTATCACAGAAAATATGAGGGCATATCTTTTGAAAAAAAATTTAAGGAAGCAGGTATAACATACTTTTATACATTAATTGATGACGTTGTTGCTCGTATCATAAAATCAGAAGGTGGAATGCTTTGGGCATGCAAAAACTATGATGGTGATGTAATGTCTGATTTAGTTGCTTCTGCTTTTGGAAGTCTTGCTATGATGACATCAGTACTTGTTTCTCCAAATGGATATTTTGAATACGAGGCTTCGCATGGCACTGTTCAAAAGCATTACTACAAACATCTAAAAGGAGAGAAAACTTCAACTAATCCTATGGCTACTATCTTTGCTTGGACTGGTGCTCTTAGAAAGAGAGGAGAACTTGATGGAAATTCAGAACTTGTAAATTTTGCAAACAAGCTTGAAACTGCATGTATAGAGACCATAGATAGAGGAATTATTACAAGGGATTTAGAAATTCTATCTGAGGCTTCAAATAAGCGTATAGTAACTTCAGAAGAATGGCTCAATCTTACTGCAGAACACCTTGAAGCATTACTTAAACAAATGTAAAAATTATATTATTAAAAGGAGATAAATTAATGAGGGTTGCTATTATAGGTTATGGTGGAGTTGGAAGAGCTTTTGTACAGCTCCTATACGATAAGAAGGATTATTTAAATAGAGAAGGTCTACAAATTCAGGTGAATTATATAATTGGTAAAAATGGTGGGATTTTCAATTCAAAAGGAATAGACCTTAAAGATTTGATAGAGTATGGAGCAAGTGAAAGAGATATCACAAAATATCCTTCTGGAGGAAGTAATTATGTTTCTTTTGAAAAAATGCTTCAAAACAGGGATGTAGATGTAGTTATAGAATTGACCCCTACTAATAAAGAGACAGGGGAGCCTGCAATGACTCATATTAAGAAATCCCTTGAATGCGGTATAAATGTAGTTACTGCAAATAAGGGCCCAATTCTCTTGGCATATAAAGAGTTAAAAACCATAGCTATAAAAAATAGTGCAATTCTAGGAATCGGTTGTACTACTGGAGGTGCCCTCCCATCCATAAATGGAGGAATAATAGATCTTGCTGGTGCGGATATTCTCTCTATTGAAGGAGTTTTAAATGGAACCAGTAATTTCATTATTAATGAAATGGAGAACAGTGGATGTACTTATTTAGATGCTTTGAAAAAAGCACAACAATTAGGAATTGCAGAAACTGATCCGTCCTTGGACGTTGAAGGATGGGATACTGCAACGAAGTTAGTAATTCTTACAAATGTTTTAATGAACGAGCAAAAATCTCTAGAAGATTTATCTGTAGAGGGAATCACAAAAATTACTGCAGAAGATGTTAAAAAATGCTTACACGAAGGAAAAAAATATAAATTGCTTGGCAAAGCAGTAAAAGAAAATGGAGAAACTCATTTAACTGTTGGGCTCGAAAAATTAGATAGAACCCATCCTCTTTATGGAGTAGATGGGAAAAATAAAGCAGTACGATATATATCTGATGTTCTAGGTGATTTAACCATCATTGGCGGCGCCTCTGGAGTAATTCCTGCTGGGGCATCTATTTTAAGAGATTTGATTAATATTTATAGGGGATATAGGTTTTAAGTTAGTGCTCTATAGTTTATGTAAAGCTATAGGGCACTTATCATGAGTTATTATCAAATAATTTTGGGGGCGAAGGTATGAAATTTGTAAAAAATGCAGTAGCTGGAACTATAGAATCTAACGACATTAAGATAATAATTTCAGCTAATGAAAATGCTGGCATAGAAATTGAACTTGAAAGTGTTGTTGAAAAGCAGTTTGGTAAGCAAATTAGAAAGGTTATTAAGGAAACCTTAGAAAAACTTGAAATAGATAATGTTAAAATAGTTGCTATGGATAAAGGAGCATTGGACTATACAATCAGGTCAAGAGTTGCTTGTGCAGTTTATAGAGCTTGCGAAATTGAAGGAGACTTTAATTGGGAGGTATTTGATTAATGGAACGTTTAAGAAGAACAATGATGTTTGTTCCTGGTAACAATCCTAGTATGCTAAAGGATGCAGGAATTTATGGGGCAGACTCTCTAATGTTTGACCTTGAAGATGCAGTTGCAGTTTCCGAGAAAGACTCCGCTAGATTTTTAGTTTTTAATGCTATAAAGACAATTGATTATGGGAATACAGAGGTAGTAGTTAGAATTAATGGACTTGATAGTCCTTTTGGAAGAACAGACATTGAAGCTGTTGTAAGAGCAGGTGTACATGTAATTAGACTGCCAAAAACAGAAACAAAAGCAGATATACTTGATGTAGAACAGGTTATTGAAGAGGTAGAAAGAAAAATAGGAATAGAAGTAGGAAGCACAAAAATGATGGCAGCTATTGAAGGAGCTACAGGAGTAGTAAATGCTTATTCTATTGCGACATCAAGTAAAAGGCTTATTGGAATTGCCCTAGGGGCAGAAGATTACGTTACAAGTCTTAAAACAAAGAGATATCCTGATGGAATGGAATTATTGGGAGCTAGAAGTCATATAGTCATTGCAGCAAGAGCTGCAGGGATTTATGCATTAGATACAGTTTATTCGGATGTAGAAAATGAAGAAGGCTTTAGGAAAGAAGTTCAGCTAGTAAAACAGCTCGGTTTTGATGGCAAATCAGTTATTAATCCAAAACAAATTAAGCCAGTTCATGAAATCTTTGCTCCTACAGAGCAGGAAATAATAAAATCTATGAATATTTGCAAAGCCGCTAGAGATGCACAAAAGCATGGAATTGGAGTTATATCTTTAAATGGAAAGATGATTGATAAACCAATCATTGAGAGGGCAGAACGTGTATTGCAGCTAGCTATGGCGGTAGGTTTATATAAGGAGGGCATGGAAGATGAAGAATAGTATAGGAAGAGATATTCCTGAAAATATTGCTAAAGATAAAAGGCTATATGAAGGCGAGTTTTCCATGGATTCTACTATAGCAAAAGCTTCACCTGTGATTAAATCAGTTCATCCTGGTCAAGGCAAACTTGTTGACAATTTAGAAGAGGCCATTGTTAAATGTGGATTAAAGGATGGAATGACCATTTCTTTTCATCATCATTTTAGAGAAGGCGATTACATTTTAAATATGGTAATAGAAGTTATTGCAAAACTAGGCATAAGAAATTTGACTCTAGCATCTAGTTCGCTTAGCGTTGTACATAAACCTCTAATTAAATTTATAAAAGACGGAGTGATATCAAAGATTACTACTAGTGGCCTAAGAGGGACATTGGCTGAAGAAATTTCAAAGGGACTTATGGATGATCCGGTAATAATAAGATCTCATGGCGGGCGTGCAAGGGCAATTGAAGCTGGTGATATTAAGATCGATGTAGCGTTTTTAGGTGCAGCCTCATCTGATGAATATGGTAATGCAAGTGGCTCTAGAGGATCAGCCAATTGTGGCTCTCTTGGCTATGGAAAAATCGATGCCTTATATGCAGATAAAGTAGTTATTATTACTGATTGTCTAGTTGATTTTCCTAATGCTCCTGCAAGTATATTGCAAACTAATGTAGATTATGTAGTAAAGGTAGATAAAATTGGAGATCCAGCAGGTATTGCTTCTGGAGCTACTAGGTATACTAAAAATCCTAAAGAATTATTAATGGCTGAATATGCAAATAAAGTCATAGTAGGATCTGGATATTTTAAAGATGGATTTTCCTTTCAAACAGGAACCGGCGGGGCAACACTTGCTGTAAGTAGATTTTTAAGAAATGAAATGATAAAATCAAATATTAAAGCAAACTTCGCACTGGGAGGAATAACTAAGCAAATAGTAGAAATGCATGAAGAAGGATTAATAAAGCATATTTTTGATGTACAGGGTTTTGATTTGGCTGCTGTAGAATCTATAGATAAAAATCCCATGCATCATGAAATAGATTCATCCTTTTATGCAAACCCTCATAATAAAGGTTGCATAGCTAATAAGCTGGATGTTGTTGTATTATCAGCATTAGAGATAGATACTGATTTTAATGTGAATGTAATGACTGGATCAGACGGTGTTTTAAGAGGAGCATCTGGCGGGCACTGTGATACTGCAGCTTGCGCTAAATTGACGATAATTATATCTCCACTCATTCGCGGTAGAATACCATGCATAGTTGATTCTGTAAATACAGTTATTACACCTGGCGACAGCGTTGATGTCCTTGTAACAGAAATAGGTATAGCAATAAATCCTAAGAGAGAAGATTTAATCCAAAGATTTAGTAAAGTAGATATACCTATATTCACAATCCAAGAGTTAAAGGATAAAATTGAAAGAATAGTTGGAATTCCTGATAAGATTGAATATGATGATAAAGTTGTTGCAATAGTCGAATATAGGGATGGAAGCATCATTGATGTGGTAAGAAAGATTAAATAAAGTATGTACCATAGGTGTTTTGCTTAACAACTTTAGCACATACGGTATCTTATAGCTCAAAAATAAACCTAAAGTTTGAATTAATTACTTTAGGTTTATTTTTTATTATCCATTTTTCAATCATTATTTGAATTTTAGCTTAACCACTTGATTTTGCAAATAAACATAAATTGTATCCTCAGTAGTTGAAATTTTAGCAATATCTTTTAAACTAATATAAACTCCATTATAGTCATAGTAATCTCTCATACCATTTTTACTAAATAGTCTCAGTATTTTTCCATAACACTCATTAATTAGTTCATACTGAAGTTCATCAATGCAGTAAACTGTATCAAGCTCATATGCATTCACTATAGCCACTAAATTAGTATTTTTAAGACCATCTAATTCTTTAAAAAATTCATCCATAGTAATTAGTTTCATAATTTTATCCCCTTTAAATATAATTCTAGTTATTATAAAGTTATATAAGAATTTTATATCACTTTATAATAATATTACCTTATAACATTTAATTTGAAAAGGATATCAAAACTATAAGATACAATTAGATTACTAAATTCTCCCTAATGTATGTTTAATGCACTGTTTATAGCTTGTATCATATTATATATTAGGTAGATTATTACTTTAATAATATGAAAAGGAGGAATAAATGTGTGGTATGTATTTGTATATTTCCTCATGTTCCTAGTACCAGGATTATTTGCAGTAGCAGTGTACAACCTTATATGTTACAATCGTATAAACTGCTGTAAAACAATTCTATTAGCGCTTATATATGATCTGTTTATTGTAGGTATTAATTTTGCAGGGTTGCGTTTTATAAAAGGTATAGGAGATTTTAGTGCTCTTGATAGTTATTTACACTGCTTAAGCTTTACTCCAAAATATATTCTTTTAAGCCTTATTGTAGGTGCGATACTAGCTATTCTAACCTGTTTATTAACACGCCTTTTCGGTTGGTGCAAAGAACGTATTCATGGTAACAAAGAGTGCTGCAAAAAATAAAACTTTATATTAATAACTTATACAGTACTATATTTATCTATATATTTTAAGTAAATAGTTATTAAAAGATGACTCAGAATCTAAATTTGTTAGATTCTGAGTTTTTTATTTTCATTGAAAAATCTGTTAAAGAAATTATAATGTACATCATATAGGAATAATATGGTATAATTATAGTATTAATTGAAAAGATGGATTGGAGAATTTTATGAAAACCGTAATTATTTATAAATCTAAAACTGGTTTTACAAAAAAATATGCTCAATGGATTGCAGAGGCTCTATCAGCAGATGTTTTTGATGCAACTAAGGTTGATATAGACATGATAAAGCAATATGATAACATAATTTATGGCGGAAGTTTATATGCAGCAGGAATCACTGGACTTAAATTTATTACGAAAAACTTTGATAAGCTAAAAGACAAAAAATTAGTTATATTTGCGACTGGTGCCTCTCCATCAAGTCAGCGTGTAATAGATGAAGTCGTAAGCAAAAATTTCACCTCAGAGCAGCAAAAATATATTAAATTTTTTTATTTTAGAGGCGGATTTGATTATAAAAAATTAAATTTCTTTGATAAATTTCTAATGAACTTATTGAAATTGAAAATAAAAAGTAAAGCTAAAGATAAATTAACAAAGGATGAAATAGGTATGCTGTCCATATATGATAGACCTACGGATTTTTCATTAAGGAAAAATATAGATGTAATAGTTAGTTACCTACAAGGATAGATAATATAAGGTTTAATTTTATGTAAAGTAAGTTGAAAGGTTGCCTTTGAACGTAACCTCAGATTAAATATGTGGGGGATGGGGAATTTATGGAGAAAAAAACAAAAGTACTTATATTAGGTACTTATCACTTTGGTAATGGGGGCGAACATTTAATAAATATTGATGCAGGAGAAATTGCTTCTGATAAAATACAAAGTGAAATTTTAGAAGTAGTAGAGAAATTGCTAAAGTTTAAACCAACTAAAATTGCTGTTGAAGCAAGGGAGTCAAAAGCTAAAGAATTAAATGAAGTGTATTCAGAATACTGCTTAAACAAAACTTATGTAGAAAATAAATTAATAAGTCATAGAAATGAAATAGTACAATTAGCCTTTAGACTAGGACAAAAGTTAAATCATGATAAAATTTACCCAGTAGATTATCCAGTAGATCTTCCTGATAATCATTTTGAATATGCTAAAAATATTTGTCCAGAATTGTATAATGAATTTATGAATGAGATTAGTGAATATGGCACATACGTTAGTAACTACATGGATAGTCATACAGTTTGTGAAAACTTGAGATATTTAAATAATCCTGATCGTATTTCAAAAGAGCATAGCAGCCTATATCTGCATTTAGCTCAAGTAGGAGCTGGTGATACTTACTATGGAGTAGATATGCTTACAGAATGGTATAGAAGAAACCTATATATTTTGGGAAATCTACAGAGAATAGCAAAGCCTAGTGATAAAATACTAGTAATTTATGGTGCTGGTCATTGCAAGATCCTTCAAGATTTTGTTAAAGAGTACAATAAATTTGAATTTATAGATGCTTTAGATTATTTATAAAACTTTTCCTAAGGGTAATTGTTAACAGGTGAGATAAATGAATAAATATATTAAAATAATAAAAGAAAAAAATCCAAGCTTAATAATAGAAAAATATCGGTTTAATACTGAAGGACAAAATAACGATATTGTTATTGTGAATGATAATACTGTTTTCAAATTTCCAAAGTATTTAGAAGGTATTAAAAAAATGAAGATAGAGATTGATATTCTAAATATATTAAAGAAACACAGTACCTTAGATATTCCAGAATATAATTACAAAAACTTAGATTCTTTTCATACTGGACATGTATATGGTGGATATAGGATGATTAAAGGGGTTAGTCTTAGACAGAATGTATATCATAATGTTGTTCGAAAAGAAATTATCTCTAAACAGTTAGCTACATTTTTAAGAGAATTGCATAGTATACCAATCGAAGAATTTTATGATCATGAAATAAAATTTACGGATACTTATAGTGAGTGGACAAATTTTTATGATAAGATAGAAACAAAATTATTTAAATTTATGAGAAAAGAAGCAAAAGACACAATTAGCAAAAACTTCGATAGCTTTTTAAACCATGATTTAGATTTTGATGAAACTATAATACATGGAGATTTTGGACCAACTAATATTATATTTGATCCTAATTTACAAACCATAAGTGGTATTATTGATTTCAATGATGTATCTATTGGAGATCCTGCAACTGATATTGCTTCTCTAATAGGACCATTTGGGTATGGAGAAGATTTTGTTAAATCCTTTGAACCTTTTTATCCAAAAGTAGATGATTTATTGGATCGAGCTAGATTTTATGCAAGTACATTTGCCTTACAGGAAGCAATGTTTGGACTAGAAGTAGGTGATGAGGCAGCATTTAACTCAGGTATAAAACAATATATATAAAAAATAACTCTAACTTTAAGAAGTTAGAGTTATTTTTTACCCTTTTAGTAGCAAAACACATAATGTTCACATAAAGTTTTGATATTATCATTGAATTCTTATGCTATTATCTTACATGTAGAGAAAAACAATATTGTTTTAATAGTAAAGATAATTCTACATGAGGAGTAGGTGATTATTATATTATTTAAAAAAGATGCTATTAATACTAGTAATGAAAAAAGCTTTTATTCCCTTGGAACTATTAATAGAATAGTCGCTTATGGCAAAGATAGTGAAGGAGCGCTATATAAAGCATATAAAAGAGTGTTAGAAATTGATGATAGAGTGTCAGCTTTTAAAGATGATAGTGATATTGCAAAAATAAACAGATGTGCAGGACAAGAAGTTCAAAAGGTAAATGCAGACACCTTTAATTTGCTTAAATGTTCATTAGAATTCTCAAGCCTTTCAAATGGGGCTTTTGATATAACTATTCGTCCATTAACTAAACTTTGGGATATAGGAAAAAAACAGAATTACATACCTCCAAAGGAAGAAATTGAACAAGTATTACCTCTAATTAATTACAGGGACTTAGTTCTTGATGAAAAAAACTGTACAGCTTACTTAAATAAAAAAGGGCAAGCTATTGATTTAGGTGGTATAGCTAAAGGATATGCTGCAGATGAAGTTAAACGAATTTTATTAGAGAATAAAATAGACAGTGCTTTGATTAATCTTGGAGGAAATATTGTTACTGTTGGTAATAACCAAGGTAATACCCCTTGGAGAATAGGAATTCAAAATCCATTAGCAGTCAGAGGACAATATATTGGATCAATACTTTCAACTAATCAAACAATTGTGACTTCAGGAAGTAATGAACAGTTTTTTATCAAGGATGGTATTCGCTACCATCATATTTTAAGTCCACTTACAGGATATCCTGTTAATAAAGGAGTTTTAAGTATAACTGCAATATGTGAATGTTCAAGGGATGCAGATGCATTAACAACTGCATTATTTGTAACGGGTATAGATAATGTTAAATCTCTTTTATCAAAGGCAAACGCTCAAGCAATATTTATTATGAATAATGGTGATATATTTATGACAGAAGGACTTAGGAATACTTTCGAGAGGAGTTTTAAATAATGAAGAAATCTAAAATATCTATAATTCAAATAACAAGGTTAATCATACAAATACTGTTTTTTATAGTTTTACCTTCACTATACATTGATACCTTCGCTGGTATAAAGCAGCTTTATATTGCAATAATAAGCAAAAGTTTTAGTGCTACTACACTTCTACCTCAATTACTTTCAGCTATAATAATAATTCCATTTACATTAATAATGGGTCGTTTCTTCTGTGGATGGATGTGTGCATATGGGGCCTTTGGAGATTTTATCTATGGCATATCCAAGAAAGTATTTAAAGTGAAATTTGTGATGGATGAAAGTATAGATAAAGTTTTAAAATATATAAAATATGTAGTTCTAGCATTTTCTGTGTTTGCTATATGGACTATAAATTCTAATGTATATAGTACCTTCAGTCCATGGGATGCTTTCGGCATGTTAGTAGCCGTAGGAAAACTTCCTGATTTATCCTATGTTATAGCTAACTTAACTTTTGGATTTAGTTTATTTTTATTAATAACTATTGCTTCAGCTTTTATAGAAAGATTTTTCTGTAGATACCTTTGCCCGCTTGGAGCAATATTTACAGTTGTCTCAAGATTAAAGATTGCTAGAATTCATAAAGATAGAACAAACTGTGGTAAGTGTCGTATTTGTACAAATAATTGTGCTATGGGAATACCTCTTTATAAAACAGATGTAGTAAACAGTGGTGAGTGTATTGATTGTATGAAATGTGTTACTGCATGTCCTCGTAGAAATGTTACTTTTAAAGTATCAGAAAAAGATGTAAGGCCTTTAGTAACAAGTGCTGCAGTAGTTACAGCCATGACAGGTTTATATTATGCAGGTAATATTGGAATGAATACTTTAGGAATTGAAAACGTCCAAGTAACCTCATCACAAAGTACTCAAACTAATTCCGAAAGCTTATATAAGGATGGGACTTATGAAGGTTCTGGAACTGGTTTTAGAGGAGCTACAACCACTGTTTCGGTTACTGTTAAGAATGGTAAAATTTCTGATATATCAGCTATTTCTTACAGAGACGATAGACCATATTTCAGTAGAGCATTTTCAAAAGTAAGTGAAGAAATCATTGATAATCAGTCCACAGACGTAAATGCTGTTTCTGGAGCTACCTTCAGCAGCAGGGGAATCATGGCTGCTGTAGAAGATGCATTAAGTAGTGCTAATATTACAAGTTCTTCTTCTGAAACATCAACAAATAAAACTACAAATGAACAAACACAAAGTACTAATAATGAAGCAAACAATTCAGAACAAAATGTTCCAAGCAATCAAACGCAGCCATCAAACAATGAAGTTAATGCTCCAAGCAATAATTCTCAGACTACAGTTTCACAAGCACCATCGACATCTAACTCAACTAGCAGCACTAATTTTCAATATAAAGATGGAACTTACGAAGGCTCTGGTAGAGGATTTAAAGGAACCACAACAGTTTCAGTTGTTGTAAAAAACGGAAAAATCACAGAAGTTTCAACAATATCATCTAGAGATGATAGAAGATTTTATGAAAGAGCATATTCAGTTATTTCTGACGAAATTATAACTAGCCAATCAACTGAAGTAAATGCAGTTTCAGGTGCGACCTTCAGCAGCAACGGTATAATGCAGGCAGTAGCTGATGCTCTAAGCAATGCAAAATAAAAACTAGCTTATAGAATAACTAATCCTGTGTTTTCATTACACAGGATTTTTTTAATATAAAAGAATACCCTATAATATTGGAGCTTAACCTATAAAATAAATAAAATTACAAAATATGATAAATAGTAAAATTATGGTATAATTAACTTGTTTCCCAAAATCACATTGATAAAGCTGTACTAGACTTAAAGGAGGAATAAATATGAGAGATTTAATTATGAACAATGTAGTTGATACTATATTATTTGATTTAGATGGCACTCTATATGCAAATAGAAGGCCTATAAAATCAGCCGTTAATGTAATAGAAACGCTAAGAAAAAACAATATGAAAATGGGGTTTATAACTAATACTGATGGAAGACCAGTTGAAGAAATACATAAAAGAATTACTGATATGGGGTTTGATATTTCGCTTAAAGAAGTATTTACTCCTGTAGCTGCTGTAAAGCAATTCTTTATTAATAATCCTAATAAGTCTTGCTACTGCTTAGTTCATGATTCAGTATACAATAGCTTAAAAGAATTAAACATGGATGATATTAATCCTGATTATGTAGTTATTGGAGACTTTAGTGATAAAATAAGTTATGATGAAATAAATAAGGTTTTCAGATTTATAAAAAATGGCTCCTCTATGCTTGCGCTTTCTAAAACTAACTTTTATTTTCAGGATAATAAAATAAATATCAATACTGGTGCATTTGTTAGCATGTTTGAAGTTGCTTGTGAAAAAAAAGCTATTCTGCTTGGAAAGCCATCAAAGGACTTTTATAATTTAGCACTCACTAAATTAGGCAGTATACCAAGCAAAACATTGGTGGTTGGAGACGATATAACTGTTGATGTTGCTGGAGCCAAAGCTATTAACGCTACAAGCGTGCTAGTAAAAACAGGTCATTATAACGAAGAGTTGGTATGTAAATTTAATTTAAAGCCTGATTATATTATTGAGGATATAACAAAATTGCCTGATTTACTATATGAAAATAGTTTATAGATAGCAAGTAATGCTTTGTGCTCAAAAAATGAAATTGTACAACATATATTTCCTTGGAAATATATGTAAATTTAAGTTAATATTTATTTATCTTCAAAACTTGTTAGCCTACAAACAGGTTTTATTTTCATTAATTGTACTGTAGTTATTAATATAAAACATCAAAAGATCAAAATAAAGCTTTGATAGATCAACTTAATAATCCTAAGGCATTAGAAAGATATTCAACTATGACTGATAAAGAAAAAAAATTTGAAATGCCAGCTGAAAACATAATTGATGACAATATAAAAACAAAATTATTTGAAAAAGAAAAGGCTGCATATTTATCTATCCATACGTTTAACATGTTTAATATAGATAGTGATTTGAAAATTATTGAACCTTTTTTTAAAAGTATAAAAGACTATAAAGCTTTAATTATAGATATTAGAGGTAATGGGGGAGGAAGCACAGCTTATTGGTCAGAAAATATAGTACCAATGCTGATAACTAAACCTTTAAAAGATAATAATTATATAGCTTACAGAGGTGGCAGCTTTACAGAACAGTTTATTAAGTGCAGAAGTGAAGAAGGCAGCGGATATGAGAGATTGGAGCCAATCAATAATCTGGTTAATGAAAATTTAGTAAATTTACCTCCGGAAATAAAAAAAGATTTTAAATACTATGAAAAAAGTACAGATTTTGCAACCTTAATTGGAGAAAGAACTGGAGGAGATGGAATTGGAAGCGATCCTGCACTATGTGTTTTACCTAATAGTGGTTTTGTATTTCGTTTTACAAAAGAAATGGGAATGACTTCTGATGGAACTTGCAATTTTGAACACAAAACAGAGCCGGATATTAAGGTATCCTCAAAAGTTAATAACAATTTATCTAAGGATGAGGTAGTAAAAGCAATTCTAAAGCTTATAAATTAGTATAAGATATGATCAACATAGTGGAGGAATAAAAATGAATCAAAAGAATAAAATAATTGAACTTTTAAAAGAAAATACAATTGATAATTTAAATATTATAAACTTCATAGAAAATTATCCTATACATCATTTAGAGAAAATAGGTAATTCAGTACTAATAAAAGGAACAAGTGATCGAGAATGGGTTTATATAAGCTCAAAATCAGAAGAAGAGCTAAAAATTATAAAAAATAGATTAAACAATAAAGATAAAAATTTTGCAATAATAGAAGAATGGATGATTCCTATACTAACTAAAGGAAATATCATTAAGTGGAATTTATCAACCATGAGATTAATATTACCTAATGAAATAATACTATCAAATCCTAAAAACAATTTAGAGGACCTAAAAATAAATGATGCTGAGTTTATTTATGAAAATTCCCACTATAAAGATTTTATATCGATTCCATATATTATTGACAGAATAACTAACGGAGAAAGTTCATGTATTCGCTGTGGAGATATACCTATAGCTTGGGGAATTACTCAGGATGACGGAGCTCTGGGTTTTTTACATGTTATGCCTGAATACAGAAGAAAAGGATATGCTCAAGATATAACTATAGATTTAATTAAAAAAGTTCGTAATAAGAATAAAATTCCATTTGTACAAATTGAAGAAAACAATGAAAAATCTATGAATTTAGCTCTAGGATTAGGATTTAAAAAAGATAGATTAGTAAGTTGGTTTGAAATAGAGTAATACTTATGAATGAAAGCATAAAAAATTGATAAAAATATAATAAAGTGGCTTAAACACCTTTACAATTATAATTCTAAAATATATAATTTAATATATTACTATTACAAATATAATATCATATGCAATGAAAAAGAAGAGTACATAGATAGTTTATTTAAAGAGATCTAAGGATGGTGGAAACTTAGAATTAAACTCTATAGAAAGAAGCTTTGGAGCAATAAGTAGAAAATCGAAAGTGATATAGTACATTTATGGGGTAATTCCCTTAAAGATAATTAAGTGGGTTAAGGGAACTTAACCAATTTAGGTGGTAACGCGAAAATGGCCTTTCGTCCTATAATTATGGGATGAAAGGCTTTTAAATTTATAATAGAAAGGAAGTTAAAAATGAGTTGTGAAAAATTAGCTAAAATAATATACCCTAATATTGAAAAAACACCAGAGTATTACGCCGAGAAATACCCTAAGAGAAATTTAAAGGAAAGAGCTAAAGTAACTAGATATGCACCAAGTCCAACTGGTTTTCAGCATATAGGTGGAATATTTTCCGCATTAATTGATGAAAGAATAGCAAGCCAAAGTGATGGTGTTTTTTACCTTAGAGTAGAAGATACAGATCAAAAGAGAGAAGTAGCAGGTGCAATAGAAGATACAGTAGCTGCTATGCAATATTTTGGTCTTAATTTTACTGAGGGTATGATATCCAGTGACAAATCTATAGGTAATTATGGACCATATAGACAAAGTGAAAGAAAAGAAATATATGAGGCTTTTGCATATGATTTAATAAAAAAAGGTTTAGCTTATCCATGCTTTTGCAGCCCTGAGGAACTAGATAAAATTCGCGAGAGTCAAGTAGAACAAAAGATAACTCCAGGATATTATGGAGAATATGCAAAGTGTAGGAATCTTTCAGCCGAACAAGCAATTGAAAAAATTAAAAATGGTGAAAGCTATATAATTAGATTAAAATCTCCAGGAAATCCAGAAAACAGAGTAGTAGTAAATGATTTAATAAAAGGCGAGGTTTCCTTCCCTGAGAATAATCAAGATATTGTGCTTATAAAAGGTGATGGTCTGCCTACTTATCATTTTGCACATGCAGTTGATGACCATCTTATGGGTACTACTCATGTAATCAGAGGTGAAGAATGGTTATCTTCAATTCCTACCCATATTCAACTTTTTAAAATGTTAGGTTTTGAAGCACCAAAATATGCACATATTCCTACTATAATGAAGATTGATGGAAGTTCTAAAAGAAAATTGTCAAAAAGAAAAGATCCCGAAGCTGCTGTTTCATATTACAATGAAGTTGGATATCCAACTCAATCAGTAATTGAATACTTATTAAATATTATTAACTCTGGCTTTGAAGATTGGAGAGCTGAAAATCCATATGAGGACAACACTAAATTTGAGGTATCCTTAGATAAAATGAGTAAAAGCGGTGCACTATTTGATTTAGTTAAGCTAAGTGATGTATCTAAAGATGTTATAGCTAGGATGAAAGCAGATTTAGTATATGATAACTATGCAAAATGGTCAAAAGTATTTGATAAAGATATGTATGAACTAATAACCACTAATGAGGAAATGTCTAGAAAAATATTTAATATTGATAAGGAAGGTGCAAATCCAAGAAAAGATTTTGCTAAATGGGCAGATGTAAAAGAAAAGGTGTTTTACTTCTTTGATGAATTATTCGAAGATGACAAAGTAGTAGAAAATGAGCTTCCAAAGAAAATGGACTTAAGTGAAGCTAAGCATATAATTGAAGCTTATTCAAAGGAATATAATTTTGATACAGATAAAGATACTTGGTTCGAAGAATTAAAAGCTATAGGATCAAAATTAGGCTACACAGCTAATAGAAAAGATTTTAAAGCTAATCCTGAGAATTTTAAGGGCATGGTTGCAGATGTTGCCGCTGCTGTGAGAATAGCATTAACTCATAGAAGTAATACTCCAGACCTTTATACAATAATGCAAATATTGGGCAAAGAAAAAGTTTATAATAGATTTAATAGGTTTATAAATGAATAAGTTAAAATTTGATATTTATAGCTTTAATAAAAGGATTCTAATTTTTATTAGAATCCTTTTATTTTAACTATTATTTTATGTGACATTCATTAATTCAAATTATCGAATAAAATTAGTAGCTACTCTTTGCTCTTTTTCTGGAAGTTCAATTCCAGCCTCTTTGCCTGTATTGATACATTTTAAAAGCCATGCCATATTCCTTCCTAATGTTCTCATTGTTTGCATACCTTCTAAATCCTGTCTAACTTCATCAGGTGTATTTCCATGAACCATATTCCAATATTGAGAAGAAACAATAGGCATATTTGAAATTGTAAAATACTTATTTAATTGCTCAAAAGCAGCTGTAGAACCTCCACGACGACAGCTTACTATTGCAGCTCCAGGTTTATATTGAAAACTACTTCCTGCATAAAAAAATCTATCCAAGAAAGAAGTAATCTGACCAGATGCTCCTGCATAATGTACTGGTGAACCAAATATAAACCCATCTGCTTCTTTAGCCTTCTCTAAAGCTATATTTACAGTGTCGTCATTAAACACGCATTTTCCTGATGTGCTATTACAGCCTCCACAAGCCATACAACCTCTGATAGGTTGGTTACCAACATGAAAAATTTCTGTTTCAATATTTTCTTTTTCTAATTCTTTTGCTATTTCACATAAAGCTGTATAAGTACATCCCTTAGCTTTGGGACTTCCGTTAATAAGTAATACTTTCATTTTTATACCACCCATTCCAATGTAATTTTAAAAAACTTATAATAATATTATACAATAATATTGTTATAAAAAGAAATTTAAAAAACAAAATTTAAAATCTATGGAGTGTTATAATATAAAAAGAATATTGATTTAACTTTATAAGAATAATATACTAATTCAAAGAAAGCAAAAATTCTAGTATCAAATTTAGATGTTATTAGCACTAATGAAAATATATAGAATAATGAATATAAGATAAGAGGATGATTTTACATGGAAGATAGTTCACTTATAAAAATTGAGCCTAAACGAAAATTAAGCACTTTTGTGATCCCGGATAATACTCATTTTATAAGACATTTTTTGAATAACAAGTATAAAAAGAATGAGCATACAGCTAAAAGCTATGAAATTGACATAAAGGAATTTTTTAAAGTTAATATGGTAGAGGATATAACATTAAATGATATAAAAGCTGTAACAGTTTTTGATGTGGAGGATTATATAATAGGTTTAATTGATCTAGGAAGAGCTAGCAGCACTATTCATAGGAAGGTTTCCTCTTTAAGTTCACTTTATAAGTGGCTTCTAAAATACCAAGATAATTCAAGGAACATTTCCTTAATTCAATTCAATCCTTTTAATAATATGAGTGATGTGAAGCCAACACTTACGCATGATGATACAGAATTTCTCAGTAGGGACGAAGCAGCACTATTACTAAATTCAATAGGGACTGAAAGCATTACTGACCTTAGAAACAAAGCTATCATTGGACTAGCATTAATAACTGGAGCTAGAAAATCAGAAATTTTAAATATCAAGTTAAAACATATAACAAACATCCTTGGTTATGATGTTATAAGGGTTACAAGAAAAAGAGGAAAAAAGGACTTAATTAAAATAAACACTCATGTTAAAGATTTAATCATGGAATATATAAATAGAACAGGCAGGAGCATTGAAACAAATCAAGAGGATTATCTTTTTATAGGACATTCTTCAAATAAACAAAATGGAGAAAAGCTTAATCCTGCGACATTAAATAAAATAATAAGTAACTATTGCTGCAAATTTAATATAAATAAAAAAATAAAGGTTCACTCACTTAGGCATACCGCAATAACTATTGCAATACAGAAGGGAGCAAGCCTAGAAAAAGTCCAAGCATTTGCTGGTCATGAATCTGCCTATACAACTGCAAGGTATGTTCACTCAATAAATAAACTTCAAGACAATGCAGGGGACTTAATTGATGTGTTTGAGGATTAATAAATAATAAAAAGAGAAACTAAAGAATGTTCATTCATTAGTTTCTCTTTTTTTAGATTATTTTCTAAAATAATAAGTTTAATATCTCAAATTATTAAAATTAAACTTATTCCTACTAACTTACATATAAATACCATGTCTTTAACCTAATAGGTAAATTTATTTTTATTTGCATCCTCTTTTGCATTTTTACTATCTGTTCATCATTAAAAGAATAAATTCTAAAACAAGTATATCCATAATTATCCACCCACCCTCTTTTTGAATAGAAAACTATTGTATAAAATAGGCAATACTTTTGTACAAAATTTTTATTTTTAAAAATCTTATTTTCTACTATATACACATTTATTATCTAT